>NZ_WIWL01000175.1:0-58376 GCF_009600105.1 Pseudomonas sp. FSL R10-0056 | reverse complement strand
GGCGCAGGCGGCAAAGCCAAGGGCTGTGTGGTGTATCGCACCGATGGCGGCAAGTCCGGCAAGCCGGGCCTGGCCGGGCAGCCGGGGGAAGCGGGTACGGCAGGTGCTGTGACTATCCAGCGGTTGTAACCTGTGCACGGCACGCAATATCCGCTGAGGCGCTAAGCGCAGATTGCGCAACACATTCACTCCAAACAGGCCGGCCGGTCGGCCGCCTCGGGGGCGCTGTGCTTTTGATCTGCCTGCCCTCCCGGGAGGGCGAGTGGAGGTTCTGTGGAGTGGGTCGATCGGCATGGATGCCGGGAGAGTCGCGATGGGCCATGGATGGCCCGTGGCGGCGTGCCCACGGAACAGGACCGGAGCGAGTGAACCTGAGCGCAGCGAAGGCCGTACGATGGGGCGCAAGCGCTTTGGTTACTTTGCCGCTTTTGCAAAGTGACTCGCTGTAAGAGCGAAACCAATATTTCAGTTAGACGCAAATGCCGGATATGTAACCGGTGGATCAGTTGATTTGCGGCACAGCTACGTATAAATAAACGACGTGCCTGTCGCCAATCAGGCGCGTGCTGCTTCAGTGCGTTACCAGCGTGTCCAGCAACTTGTCGACATAACCCTTGGCCAGCTTTGCAGCGATGGGCCGAGACTATTCCCCGATTTTAAGCGGCGCAAGCGAACGGGATTTTCTAGGAAGTTTCACGGAAACGAAAGCGAAACGTCGTACGAAACGCCTGATATTAAAGGCCAAATGCCTTGCTGTCGTCGTCGCAAACACTGCAAACACGAACCCTCTGATACCCCGTAATTAAATGGTTTTACGACTGCTGCGCCGCCGGACGCCGCCTCGTTCCTTCGGCAGCTACACCCATCCGGCTTTTAAAAAGTCGGCCGAGCCGCCGCAATTGCCACCAACACCAGCCCCACAATCAGATTGCACCCCACCAACCGGCGAATTTTCCCAATTGCCGCTGCCCCGTCAGCCCAAGCCTGGGCTTCGACGGCCTTGCGCAACTCAGGCAACTGCAGCGATTGAATGCGGATAAACAACGCCACCATCACGATGTACAAGCCCATCATGATCTGCACATAGCGCGGCGCCGTTTCAAAACCGTTGAAGCGCATTTGCAGAAGACCTACACCGCTTATCGGCAAAATCACCACTGCGATCCACACCCATACAAAAAAACGTTGGAACACTTCTACCCACAGCTTTAACCGTACCGGGCCTTCAAGGGCCGTGACAGCCGCCGGGCGCAGGATCATCCAGGCGAAAAACATGCCGCCCACCCAGATCAGGGCGGCCAGTACATGCAGGCTGTAGGCGAGGGCAAAGGCGGTCATTGGGGTACTCCGTTCGGCGCGGGATGAATTAGCGGGGTATGATAGCGGTCATTCGAACCACTGAAAATTTATCCAGCGTTTCTTGCGCCCGAAGAACCATGATTAGTACCGAACTCAAAACTCAGATCCAGGGCGCTTACTCGCGTTTTCTCGAATCCAAGAGCCTCAAGCCGCGTTACGGTCAGCGTCTGATGATCGCTGAAGTGGCCAAGGTGCTGGGCGATATCGACACCGACGAAGAAAACCACCGCAGTGGCGACCCGGCTGTGGTCGCCGTAGAAGCGGGCACCGGTACCGGCAAAACCGTGGCTTACTGCCTGGCTGCCATTCCTGTGGCCAAGGCCGCGGGCAAGCGCCTGGTGGTTGCCACGGCAACGGTCGCCCTGCAGGAGCAGATCGTCTACAAGGACCTCCCGGACCTGATGCGCAACAGCGGGCTGAACTTCAGCTTTGCCCTGGCCAAGGGCCGTGGCCGCTATATGTGCCTGTCCAAGCTCGACATGCTGCTGCAAGAGGGCCACGCGCAAACCGCGACGGCGCAGCTGTTCGAGGAAGAAGGCTTCAAGATCGAAGTCGATGAGGCCAGCCAGAAGCTGTTCACCAGCATGATCGAAAAGCTGGCCGGCAATAAGTGGGACGGCGACCGCGACAGCTGGCCCCAGGCCCTTGAAGACCAGGACTGGGCGCGCCTGACCACCGATCACAGCCAGTGCACCAATCGTCATTGCCCCAACTTCGGCCAGTGCGCTTTCTACAAGGCCCGGGAAGGCATGAGCAAGGTGGACGTGATCGTCACCAACCACGACATGGTGCTCGCCGACCTCGCGTTGGGGGGTGGCGCGGTATTGCCTGATCCCCGTGACACGGTCTATGTGTTTGACGAAGGCCATCACCTGCCGGACAAGGCCATTGGCCATTTTGCCCACTACACCCGTTTGCGCTCCACCGCCGACTGGCTGGAGCAAACCGCCAAGAACCTTACCAAACTGTTGGCCCAACACCCGTTGCCCGGCGACCTGGGGCGTTTGCTGGAGCAAGTGCCGGAGCTGGCCAAAGAAATCAAGGCCCAGCAACAGTTCATGTTCACTGCCTGCGAGCAGATCGCCGACTTTAAAGTCGGCGAAGAGCCCGAGGGTCGCGAGCGTCCGCGCCATCGCTTTATTGGCGGCCTGATTCCCGATCACATGCGTGAAATGGGCATCGAGTTGAAAAAAGGATTCTCGCGTCTGACCGACCTGTTCACTCGTCTGACCGAGATTCTCAAGGACGGTATGGATGGCGAGGTCAATATCGGCATCACCAGCAACCAGGCCGAGGAATGGTACCCGCTGTTTGGCAGCCTGCTGTCCCGGGCCCAGGGCAACTGGGAGCTGTGGACCGCCTTTACTGTCGAAGACCCTGAAGACAACCCGCCCATGGCGCGCTGGCTGACCCTGGCGGAAAGCGGTTCGCTGTTTGATATCGAGGTCAACGCCAGCCCCATCCTGGCCGCCGAGATGCTGCGTCGCAACCTGTGGAACGTGGCCTATGGGGTACTCGTGACCTCCGCCACCCTGACAGCACTGGGCACCTTCGACCGTTTCCGCATGCGTGCCGGCCTGCCCAAAACAGCCGTGACGGCGGTGGTGCCCAGCCCTTTCCATCATGCTGATGCCGGTGTGTTGCGAGTGCCTGACCTCAAAGCCGACCCCCGTGACGCTACGGCTCATACGGCGGCGATCATTCGTGACTTGCCCGCGCTGGTCGAAGGCTCGCGGGGCACGCTGGTGCTGTTTTCATCACGCAAGCAGATGCAGGACGTATTCGACGGCCTGGAGCGCGACTGGCGCAAGCAAGTGTTTATCCAGGGTAACCTGTCCAAACAGGAAACCCTCAACAAGCACAAGGCGCGGGTCGATGGCGGGGACTCCAGTGTGTTGTTTGGCCTGGCCAGTTTTGCCGAAGGCGTGGATTTGCCTGGTGCCTACTGCGAGCACGTGGTGATCGCCAAAATACCGTTTTCGGTACCCGATGATCCGGTCGAAGCGGCCCTGGCCGAGTGGATCGAGGCCCGGGGTGGCAACCCCTTCATGGAGATATCCGTGCCTGATGCCTCGCTCAAGCTGGTTCAGGCTTGCGGGCGTTTGCTGCGTACCGAACAGGATCGCGGCACCATCACCTTGCTGGACCGGCGCCTGGTCACCCAGCGCTATGGCAAGGCGATTCTGAATGCACTGCCGCCGTTCAGGCGCGAAATTTCTTGAGCGCAGGTCGGCGTTATCGTCGACTTTGCTGTCTATGCTTTGACTTTCACCACCTCACAGGCCGATTTTCGGCCGTTTGGGAGAACCAGATCCATATGATTCGCCGTTCGCTGTCTGCTGTTTTTGCGTTGCTGGTCACGACTCCGCTGTTGGCGGCGCCTGCTGGCCAACAAACCCTGTTCAATTTCGTTCGCCCTGCCGATGTGGTGCAAGTGGCGACTACGGATGCGATCTTGCCGCAATACAATGCGGAGCAAACAGCCGAAGGCGAAGTGCTGCGCCGCGTCACCTTCAACCCGGCCGTCGCGCCCAGCCTGCGTTTGACTCCGCAAACCGGGGTATGGGACTGGTCGCAGTCGGGGATGATGACCCTGCGCATCCAGAACGCCATGAACTGGGCACTTACGCTGGACGTGACCGTGCAAAGCAGCAACGGCAAAACCCTGACCAGCCGTGTCGACCTGCCTGCCGGCCCGGCGCAAACCCTGTTGTTGCCGCTAAAAGCCAATTCTCCCCACAGCCAGGGCATGCGCGCCGGCCCACCGATGCCGATGACGCTGGATGGCCAGCGCATTCTGCTGGCCAGTAGCCAGGGTGAAATCGATCTGAGCCAGGTGGTGTCGGTAAGTCTGTCGATTGCGCAACCGAACGTCGCGCAGAGCATTCTTCTGGAGCGCTTCGGCGTGCAGGACGGCACAGGCGTAATCAAGGCCGTGTACGGCGCGATCGTCGACGGCTACGGCCAGTCGACCCGCGCCAAATGGCCGGAGCGTGTTGCCAATGACGAACAGCTCAAGGCCGCCGCCGCAAAAGAACAGCAGCAACTCAAAGGCTGGCTGGCCGGGCGTGCCGACCAGGACAAGTACGGCGGCTGGCTGAAGGGCGCGGGGTTTGAGGCAACCGGGTTTTTCCGCACAGAAAAGCGCAATGGCCGCTGGAACCTGATCACCCCTGAAGGTCACCCGTTTTACTCGCTGGGCCTCAATGCCGTAACGGCCAACGACAGCCAGACCTATGTTGCCGGCCGTGAGTGGATGTTTACCGATTTGCCCCAAGATGGCACTCCTCTGGCCAGTTTTTACGGCAAGGCGAACAACAACAGCGGCAACGCCTCGACCCAGGGTAGGGGCTTTGACGCCGGGCGCTGGTACAACTTTTATGCCGCCAACCTGCAGCGCATCTACGGTGAACCCTGCGTAACGGCTAAAACTGAACCGGATAGCGCACCGGTGAGCCCTTGTGCACCTCCAGCCTTTGATGCCAAGCGTTGGCAGGCCCGCACCCTGGATCGCCTGCAAGCCTGGGGCTTCAACACCATCGGCAACTGGAGCGACCCCGAACTGGGCCTCAACGATCGCGTGCCCTACACCCTGCCGCTGTCGATTGTGGGGGACTACACCAGCATCAGTACCGGCACCGACTGGTGGGGCGGCATGCCCGACCCGTTTGACCCGCGCTTTGCCATGGCCACCGAGCGCGCCGTGGCCATTGCCGCTCGCGATCATCGCGATGATCCCTGGTTGATCGGTTACTTTGCCGACAACGAACTGGCCTGGGCTGGTCCGGGTAATGACCCGAAATCCCGTTATGCATTGGCCCTGGGCACTTTGCGCATGACCACGGATGTACCCGCCAAGCGGGCCTTCCTCAAGCAGCTGCGTGACAAATACCGCAACCAGCAGGGCCTTTCCAAGGCCTGGGGTATTGAAATTCCGGCCTGGGAGCTGATGGAGGACCCGGGTTTTGAAGGGCCTTTGCCCAACGCCGAGCACCCGCAAATCGAGGCGGATTATCAGTATTTCCAGAAAGTCTTTGCTGACACCTACTTCAAGACCATTTCCGACTCGCTCAAATGGCATGCTCCAAACCACTTGCTGCTCGGCGGACGGTTTGCCGTCAGTACGCCAGAGGCCGTGGCGTCCTGTGCCAAATACTGCGATGTACTGAGCTTCAACTTCTACACCCTGCAACCGCAAGACGGCTATGACTTCGGCAAACTGCGCGAACTGGACAAGCCGGTAATGATCACCGAGTTCAACTTCGGCTCCCGTGACCGTGGCCCGTTCTGGGGCGGCGTCACTGAAGTGGCCAACGAAGAAGCCCGTGGCCCGGCTTACAGCAAGTTCCTCAAACAGGCGGTGGCAGAACCGTCGATTGTTGGCGTGCACTGGTTCCAGTACCTGGACCAGCCGGTCACAGGCCGGTTGCTCGACGGCGAAAACGGCCACTTTGGCATGATCGGTATCACCGATTTGCCGTTTACCGGTTTTGTCGACAGCGTGCGCAAGGCCAACCTGCAGGCCCTTGGCCAGTTGGGCCAGGAGGCCGCCAAGGCCCAGGCCGAAGCCGAAAAAGCCGTCAAGGCGCCTGTGCATGCAACCGATGATGGCAGCGGCGGACGCTCTGGCGCGGGGCATGCAGGTGGGCACTCGGGCAAGGGGCACTGATTTTTCCTGCCCGATGGGCGGCGATGTATTTCGTCGCCCAGTAGGGGTTTCTTCCTTTTCAATTCCCACTTTAAAACTAAGGTCTTGCATTCCAACTGAATGGAGACTTCGAAATGGAAGCGAAAGGGAAGTGTGCAAGTGGGTTCGAAGCCGTTCAGGAAGCCTTTGAGGCGATCTTCGATGATCCTCAGGAGCGAGGAGCCGGTGTTTGTGTGCAGGTGGGCGGCGAAACCGTTGTCGACTTATGGGCGGGTGTGGCGGATCTGGAGGGCGAGCAGCCCTGGAACCACGACACATTGGTCAACACCTATTGTTGTATCAAACCCTTCACCGCCATCGCGGCACTGATGCTGGTGGAAGAGGGCAAGCTCGAGCTGGATCAGACGGTTGCCCACTATTGGCCGGAGTTTTCCCAGGGCGGCAAGGAGCGCATCACCTTGCGCCAGGTGTTGTGCCATACCTCAGGTATCCCGGCGCTGCGTTTGCCCAGCCGCACGCCCATTATGTACGACTGGGATGCAATGGCCGAAGTCGTCGCGGCAGAACCCTTGTGGTGGGAACCGGGAACCAGTGTCGGTTATGGCGCCACCACCTATGGCTGGATCCTTGGCGAGCTGGTTCGACGGGCCGATGGTCGCGACCCCTGTACCTTTATCCACGAGCGAATCTGCGAGCCCAACGACCTTGAAGTCCATATGGGCGTTGATGCCGAGCACTTTCACCGCATTGCCTTTTTCGAGCGCGCTGAAGGGCGAACGGGTGATAACTACGCCCAGGACTTGCGTGCCGTGATGGTCAGTGAGCCTGAGCATGTCGCGACCCTTGCATTTACCAATCCCGCCATGGGATCACGGCAAACGGCTGACCCGCGCTGGTGGGCCTATCGCCATCCCGGCGTAAATGCCCACGGTACCGCCCATGGCCTGGCCGGGTTTTACAGTGCGCTGCTGGGCGGGCGCCTGGTGGGGCCTGAGCTGCTCGCAGAGTTCACCCGCGAGCACAGTAACGATATGGACCGCACGCTGCTGCGGCCCATGCGTTATGGCCTGGGTTGCATGATGGAGCAGCCGGCGGACCCGGGAGCCTCCCATCGGATGGGGCCAAAGGCATTCGGGCATGTGGGGCTGGGCGGGCCAATCTCCTTTGCCGACCCTGAGCGGGAGGTGAGCTTCGGCTTTGTCACCACCACCATGGGCAGCCATGTGCTGATGGACCCGCGGGTGCAGAAGCTTGCGCCTTTGGTCTACGCCGCGCTGTAGACACACCCTAAGTAGCAGCTGCCGAAGGAACGAGGCTGCGTTCGGCGGCAAAGCCGTCGCGAAATCAGACCCTGCGGTATGTCAGTTATACCCGCAAGTCAGGTTTTACGACGGCTGCGCCGCCGGACGCAGCCTCGCTCCGCGAGTCAGCTGCGACGAGATTTTTGCCATGGGTGTTTTGCCTTTTTTCACAAAAAAAACACGCCCTTGCTGATACTTTGCCCGCCGACTCAACAGCGCACAAAAATTGTGTGCTCAGAGCGCTTTGCTCTGTTTCAAAATCTTACTGGTGCTGGAACAATGCACGCCTTGTAGAGCCATGCTTGATCCAGGAGGTCCGGGTGCAGATTCAGGGTTTTCACGACCTTAACTTCGAAGCAGTACGCGAGGCGTTTGCCGATCTTTTCAATGATCCGCAAGAGCGCGGCGCGGCGTTGTGCATCCAGATCGGTGGCGAAACCGTTCTCGACCTGTGGGCCGGTACCGCTGACAAGGACGGCGAGCAGCCGTGGCACACAGACACCATTGCCAATCTGTTTTCGTGCACTAAACCTTTTACCGCTGTCACGGCGTTGCAACTGGTCGAAGAGGGCAAGCTGGAGCTGGATGTGCCAGTGGCCCGCTATTGGCCCGAGTTCGCTGCTGCCGGCAAAGAGTCCATCACGTTGCGTCAGCTCCTGAGCCATCGCGCGGGTTTGCCGGCCTTGCGCGAATTGATGCCGGCCGAGGCGCTGTATGAATGGCAAACCATGGTCGATGCACTGGCCGCCGAAACCCCCTGGTGGACGCCGGGCGAAGGGCACGGCTATGCCGCGATCACCTATGGCTGGCTGGTGGGCGAGCTGATTCGCCGCGCCGATGGCCGCAGTGCGGGCCAGTCAATCATGGCGCGGACGGCCAGGCCGTTGGGGCTGGACTTTCATGTCGGGCTGGGTGACGAAGAGTTTTACCGGGTGGCTCATGTTGCCCGCAGCAAGGGCAATATGGGGGATGCGGCTGCGCAGCGCCTGTTGAAGGCCATGATGAATGAGCCTTCATCCATGAGTACGCGGGCATTCACCAATCCACCGTCTATTATGACAAGTACCAACAAACCCGAATGGCGCCGAATGGAGCAGCCAGCGGCCAATGGGCATGGTAATGCCCGTAGCCTGGCCGGTTTTTATAGCGGTTTGCTGGACGGCAGCCTGCTTGAAGCCGAAATGCTGGAGCAACTGACCCGCGAGCACAGCGTCGGCGAGGATAAAACCTTGCGCACGCAAACCCGTTTTGGGCTGGGGTGCATGCTGGATCAGCCAACCGTACCCAACGCGACGTTTGGCCTTGGGCCAAAAGCTTTCGGTCATCCCGGGGCTGGGGGATCGACCGGCTTTGCCGACCCGGATCGCGAGGTGGCCTTTGGATTTGTGACCAATACCCTAGGGCCCAATATATTGATGGATCCCAGGGCGCAAAAACTGGTTAGAGTACTGGCTGAGTGCCTGTAAGCAGGATTTGTAGGCCACAGGTCGGAACTCGGTAGCTTTTCTGTTTTCAATACGTTTTTTATAGTGGGCTTAGTGCCTCTTTAATTCTTAATTCATTGTGTGGATATTCAATGTCATCTAATAAGACCCTCGCTCTGGCTCTTTGCCTGGCTATTACCGGTTGCGCACAAACTCCACAGAATGACGCCGAAGGTGGCCACAAATGGTGGCAGTTGGGCTCGTCCGACCAGGCGTCGACTCCTGCGGATAAAACTGCAACTGTTGCGGCCAAGCCAGCAGACAGCAAAACAACGCCACCGGTAACCAAAACTGCCACCGCCCCAGCGGTCGCAGCCAAAGACAGCGGTTCCAGCTGGTGGCCTTTTGGCTCTGACTCGGCGAAAAAAGACACCCCGGTTGAAAAGGACAAAAAAGTAGCCGTCACCGCCGCGCCTGCCTCTGCAGCAGCCTCTTCGAAAAACTGGTGGTGGCCGTTTGATAGCGATGCCAAAGACGCCAAAACTTCGCCGGTTGGCGTGATCCCGATGCCGGATCCGAAAATTACCCAGGCCTGGCTGGACGAATATGAGCCTCGTCTGCGTACTGCAATCAAGGACACCAACCTGCAACTGGAGCGTCGCGAGAATCTGCTGATTATCGTGGCTTCAGCTGACAGTTCGTTCAAGGCCACCCGCCCGGACTTGCTGATGCCGTCCATGCTTGGCCCGTTTACCCGAGTGGCCAAAGTGGTTGAAGGCGACCCAAAAACCGCCGTGCTGGTGCTGGGGCATGCCGACTCTTCGGGCGCAATGGCGGCCAATACCCGTCTGAGCCTGGACCGTGCCAAATCGGTGGCAGCGATCTTCCGTATGAGCGGTTTGCAAGGTAACCGCCTGACCTTGCGTGGCATGGGTTCGGTGATGCCTCGCGCAGCCAACGACAGCAACGAAGGACGCGCCCTGAACCGTCGGGTTGAAATCCTGATGACCCCGCAAGCCACCATGGTTGCCCTGGTCAGCAAATACAGCCAGCCAGTCCTCACCCCGGCCGAGCTGGTTGCGGTGCAGCCAGCTGTTGCTCCTTCTGTGGCCAAAAAGAATGCAGCACCGGCCAAGAAAGGCGTCGTAGCCAAGAAGTCTGCACCGGCCAAAAAAGCGGCCAAGCCAGCGCCAGCCAAAAAGCCGGTTGTCGCTAAAGCCAAAGCTGTTGCGGACAAGAAAGTTGCCGCCAACGATCAGGCCAAGAACTGACTGATTCAAGGAAGGATGGGGGCATGACTCAAGCACTGGCGGATATGCGACGTGACTACACCCGTGACGGGCTGGCCGAGGCTCAGGCCCCGGCCGAGCCTTTCGCGCTGTTTCATCAGTGGTTCGGCGATGCGGTGAAAACCGAGCAGCCACCGGTCGAGGCCAATGCCATGACCCTGGCCACGGTGGACGCCCGCGGGCGGCCGCATTGTCGGGTGTTGTTGCTCAAGGGTCTGGATGAACAGGGTTTTACCTTTTTCACCAACTACACCAGTGCCAAGGGCCAGCAGTTGGCCGAGCGCCCGTTCGCGGCCATGACCTTTTTCTGGCCAACCCTTGAGCGTCAGGTACGCATCGAGGGTCAGGTGGTCAAGGTCACTGCGCAAGAGTCCGATGCCTACTATCAGGTTCGCCCCCTGGGCAGCCGGATCGGGGCCTGGGCCTCGCCGCAAAGCCAGGTGATTGCTGATCGCGATGAACTGGTCGAGCTGCTCAAAGCCACCGAGGCGCGCTTCAGTGACAGCCAGCCCCATTGCCCCGAGCACTGGGGCGGTTATCGCTTGCTGCCCGAGCGCATCGAGTTCTGGCAGGGGCGCCCGAGTCGCCTGCACGATCGCCTCAACTATCGGCGTGAGGGGGCAGACTGGGTGCGTGAGCGCCTGGCACCCTGAAGGCACCCTCTACAGCAAGGCGCGCAATGCAAACCGGCTATTTCGCGCTACTCTTTGCGAAGTCTTGTGTGGGCAAACAGCGCTATTGTTACTGTACAGACGCTGAATAAAGCCCTTTTATCCGCCCTGTGCCGTGACAGGTTACCGGCTGCGGAGTTTAATGAATCCCTGTTATTTTGGAGTTGATCCCATGCGTAAGTCCGTTCTGTTGGTTGCAGCATTCTCTACCATGACTGTTTTGTTGGGCGGCTGCACATCGAGCTTGACCGGCGACACCTACTCGCGCGACGAAGCCCGACGTGTACAGACCGTTCGTATGGGCACCATCGTTGCCCTGCGTCCTGTGCAAATTGAAGGCACCAAGACCCCGATCGGCGCTGCGACTGGCGCTATCGTGGGTGGTGTAGGCGGCAGCGCCATCGGTGGCGGTCGTGGCAGCATCGTCACCGCAGTGATCGGCGCCGTGGCCGGTGGTTTGCTGGGCTCGGCAGCCGAGTCGGGCCTGACCAAGACCCAGGGTGTGGAAATCACCGTGCGTGAAGACGACGGCAGCACCCGTGCTTACGTTCAGCAGGTTGAGCCTAACCAGGTATTCCGTACCGGTGAGCGCGTGCGCATCATGACCGTTGACGGTACCAGCCGCGTTACCCAGTAAAACAGGCGACAGCGTAAAAACAAAACCCCGGCCAGTGCGAACTGGCCGGGGTTTTTTATGGCTGTAAAGCAGCTCAGGACGAGTGCTTGAATGCCTGCTCGGCCCCAGACAGCGTTATGGCGATATGGTCCAGCAAGCGTTCTGCCGTGTACTTGGGGATACAGCTGAAGGCCATCACCACCGCCAGCCCCAGTGTCAGGGCAGGTCGAGGGACGTGACTGACGTTGTACTGCCTGAGGCTGAACACAAATACGCAGGCGGCGACAGAGCCTATCAGCGCTCCGGCGATGGCTTCCGGCAAAGGGTGGATGGTGAGGGCGACGTAATTGATGGCGAACCACCAGGTCGCCAGCAACCCGACCCCGAGTGCAGGCCAGCGCAAGCGCTGATCAAGCTGTTGGCACAGCAGGTTGAGCAATACGGTGAAGACCAGGCAAGCATTCATGGCGTGGCCGCTGAATACGGCAATGCCCAGGTCATGCAGGCCAACGCCCCAGCCCTTGAACAGGATCTTGCTGACGCCCACCACCAGGTAGGCAGTTACCAGCACGCCCAACCACAGCAAAGCGATTTTTCTGGATGCGCCCAGCCATAACCAGGCAGCAATCACCAGCGCTGCCGGGAACATCACGGTGATGCCGGCGTATTGCACAATCTGCATTTTATCGACCACGTTTCTCTCTTTTGGTTGTTCACTCAGGCGGGCTGTGTCTCTGTGAGAGCCCGCCTCAGTGAGCAACATCAGGGTTACGCCACCGGCTGTTTACGGCTAAAGAACAGCGTAACACCATAGCCGATCAGTGCTGCGAGGATCGAGCCGGTAAGGATGCCCATACGGTCCATGCCTACATAATCGCTACCTGCAACGAACGCCAGCGAGCCCACAAACAGACTCATGGTGAAGCCGATGCCGCACAGGATGGCCACGCCAAACACCTGGCCCCAGTTGGCGCCTGCCGGCAGCGCGGCCATGCCGGTCTTGATGGCGATCCAGGTCAGGCCGAACACGCCAAGGGTTTTGCCAATCAGCAAGCCTGCGGCAATGCCCATAGGCACATGGCTGACAAAACTGTGCAGGCTGACACCCGCCAGTGATACACCCGCATTGGCGAAGGCAAACAACGGCAGAATCGCGTAAGCCACCCAGGGATGCAGGGCATGCTCGATGCTCATCAGCGGTGAAGTTTCTGAGTTTTTGGTGCGCAGCGGAATACAGAATGCCAGCGTTACACCTGCCAATGTGGCATGCACACCGCTTTTGAGTACGCACACCCAGAGGATCAGGCCGACGATCATATAAGGTGCGACCTTGATCACTCCCATGCGGTTCATGGCAATCAGCGCGATCAGGCATGCCGCAGCCAGCAGCAGGGACACACCCGACAACTCGCTGGAGTAGAACACCGCAATCACGATGATTGCCCCCAGGTCATCGATGATCGCCAGGGTCATCAGGAACAGCTTCAGCGACACCGGTACACGCTTGCCGAGCAGGGCCAGCACGCCGAGGGCGAAGGCGATGTCGGTGGCCATGGGGATGGCCCAGCCGCCGAGAGCGTCCGGGTAATCCTTGTTGATGAACCAGTAGATCAGCGCCGGTACCACCATGCCGCCGATTGCCGCCGCGCCGGGCAGCACCACCTGTGAGGGCTTGGACAGCTGGCCTTCGAGCAGTTCGCGTTTGACCTCAAGGCCGATCAGCAGAAAAAACAAGGCCATCAGGCCATCGTTGATCCACAGCAGCGACGGTTTGGCAATTTGCAGGGCGCCGATTTGCACCGCTACCGGCACGTCCAGGAAGGCCGTGTAGTAATGGGAAAGCGGTGAGTTATTGACGATCAGAGCCAGAGCGGCCGCGGCAATCAACAGCAGACCGCTGGCAGCTTCCAACTGAAAGAACCGAGTGAAAGTGCTACGCAGAGGCAAGGTCGCTCTCCATCAATTAGGTAATAAGGTGCGACACCCTAACCTGTGGGGTTAGTGGTTAAAACAAAAACTATATTCTTTTTTGTTATAAGCAACGGCATGCTCACACACCGCTCAAGAGCCTAGCAGTTGTGTGTCAAATTGAGTCTGATTTGTGCCTGTGAAGGCTGTAGGAAATAGACCAGCTTTGCTGGTTTTTCAGCAAGGATCCCGCCCGAAGAAGGAGAAGGCGGTGGCTGTGTGGGAGCGGCCTTGCTCGCGATACAGGCACTACGGTCTGTCTGGCAAACCGTGGTGAATGGATCGCGAGCAAGCCCGCTCCTACATGTCAGGGCTGCAGCCCCTACCGAGTCAAAACCTAGGCTTCGATACCCAGAATGTCGCGCGCTACAGCTTCGGCAATACGGATACCGTCGACACCTGCAGACAGAATCCCGCCAGCGTAGCCAGCGCCTTCGCCTGCCGGGAACAAGCCCTTGACGTTAAGGCTCTGCATCGACGCATCACGGGTCATGCGCAGCGGCGACGAGGTACGGGTTTCGATGCCGGTGAGAATGGCGTCATGCATTGAGAAGCCCTTGATCTGCTTCTCGAACGCCGGCAGTGCTTCACGGATGGCTTCAATGGCGAAGTCCGGCAGGGCCAGGGCCAAGTCACCCAAAGACACACCCGGCTTATAGGATGGCTCGACGCTGCCCAGGGCCGTGGACGGTTTGCCCGCAATAAAGTCACCCACCAGTTGCGCCGGGGCTTCGTAGTTGCTGCCGCCCAGCACATAGGCGTGGGATTCGAGGCGTTCTTGCAGCTCGATGCCGGCCAACGGACCACCCGGGTAGTCTTCAGGCGTAATGCCGACCACGATGCCCGAGTTGGCATTGCGTTCGTTACGCGAATACTGGCTCATGCCGTTGGTCACAACACGGCCCGGTTCGCTGGTTGCCGCAACCACGGTGCCACCCGGGCACATGCAGAAGCTGTACACCGAGCGACCGTTTTTGGCGTGGTGCACCAGTTTGTAATCGGCAGCGCCCAGCTTCGGGTGGCCGGCATACTTGCCCAGGCGCGCACTGTCGATCAGCGACTGCGGGTGCTCGATACGGAAACCTACCGAGAACGGCTTGGCTTCCATATACACGCCACGATCGTGGAGCATGCGGAAGGTGTCCCGGGCGCTATGGCCCAGCGCCATGATCACGTGGCGAGCATTCAGTTGCTCGCCATCTGCCAGGATCACACCGGTCAGTTGACCGTTGTCGATCAGCACATCAGTCACGCGTTGTTGAAAACGCACTTCGCCGCCCAGCGCGATGATCTGCTGGCGCATATTTTCGACCACACCGGTCAGGCGGAACGTACCGATATGCGGCTTGCTGACATAGAGGATCTCGTCCGGCGCGCCGGCCTTGACGAACTCGTGCAGCACCTTGCGGCCGTGGTGTTTCGGGTCCTTGATCTGGCTGTAGAGCTTGCCGTCCGAGAACGTACCGGCACCGCCTTCGCCAAACTGCACATTGGACTCGGGGTTGAGTACGTTTTTACGCCACAGGCCCCAGGTGTCCTTGGTGCGCTGGCGCACTTCGGTACCACGTTCAAGAATGATCGGCTTGAAACCCATTTGTGCCAGCAGCAGCCCGGCGAAAATACCGCAGGGGCCGAAGCCGACCACAATCGGACGCTCGGTCAAGTCCTGGGGAGCCTGGCCCACGACCTTGTAACTGACGTCCGGCGCTGGATTGACGTTACGATCGTCGGCGAACTTGAGCAGCAGCGGCGCTTCATCGCGCACACTCACATCGATGGTGTAGATGAAGCACAGTTCGGACGATTTTTTACGCGCATCGTAGCTGCGCTTGAACAAGGTGAAATCGACCAGGTCATCACTTTCGATGCCCAGGCGCTGCAGGATGGCAGGGCGCAGGTCTTCATCGGGATGGTCGATCGGCAGCTTGAGTTCGGTGATTCGTAACATTGACAGTGTCCAGTATCGGGGGCCAGGTAAACCCTGGCAGAACCGCTAATTGTAAGCTGCTTCGGGGCAATATGCGGCAACAGTTATCGGTTAGTCGTTACGGGCGCCACCAAAATAGCCGCAGCCGCGCTGGACCTGACCGTTGATCCGTAGCTCGGCGCTCAGATGTTGCACGCTGCCATTGGCACTGTCGGTGCAGCGTTGTGGGGCCACCCACAGCTCGATGCGCTGATTGTTGGCCTCGGTGGACAGGGAGAAGCGGCCATCGCCGACCTGTTCTTCAACGTAGGGCAGCGCCAGGTCGGGCTGGCCTTCGCGCTTGAGCACCATGCCCTTGCCCCCGGCTTGCACTTCCCAGGCCGGGCCATTGCCGTTGGCGTGCACGGTCACCTGCTTGAAGTTGGGATCCTGGCAGGCGCTGTTGCTGCGCTCCAGGCGGTAGAGTTGCTGCAACTCGACTTCACCGTCTGTACCGGCTGTTGTGCTGGCGCTAAAACGGCCGCGGATATCGGCGAACAACTTGCCCGGTTTATTGGGCATGTAGGTCGCGTCCTGCACCAGCGTGGTGTCGGCGCTGTCACGAACTACATAGCGCTGTTGGCCGACGCAGGGTTGAAACACCAATTGACCATTGGCCGATACCAGCTCGCCCTGCAGGCGGGTTTGACCTGCGGTGGTGTCGGCAGGTGTGCTGCTGAACATCTGGCAACCGGCAAACACGGGCAGCAAGGCGAACAAAGCTAAGGAACGGGCAAAACGCATCATGGGCACTCCTGAAGGGTGTCGCCACGTTACTCAGCCTCGCGATGCATCACAAGTGATTCAACCTACGGTGAATGTCTGCCCGGTTTGCAAGCCTTCCACGCTTTTGGCGTAAGCCAGGGCCACATCGGCGCCCGATACAGGCTTGAAGCCGCGAAAGTACGGGGCGTATTTGTCCATCGCTTCTTCCAGGACCGTAGGGCTCACCGAGTTGACCCGCAGGCCCCGTGGCAACTCAATGGCGGCTGCTTTTACAAAACCGTCAAGTGCCGCGTTGACCAGCGCCGCCGAACTGCCGGTACGGATCGGCTCGCGGTTGATAACGCCGCTGGTGAAGGTGAACGAGGCCCCATCGTTGGCAAACTCGCGGCCAATCAGCAGCAGATTGACCTGGCCCATCAACTTGTCCTGCAAACCGAGGGCGAAGTCGCTTTCGCTCATGTCAGCCAGTGCGGCGAACGTGACGTTACCGGCGGCACAGATCAGCGCATCGAAGCGCCCGGTTTGCGCGAAGAGTTGGCGGATTGATTCACTGTCGCTGATATCGACCTGATAATCCCCGCTTTTTCGACCAATTTCTACGATCTCATGGCGCGGTGACAACTCGCGGCGAATGGCTGAACCGATGGTGCCGTGAGCGCCGATCAAGAGGATTTTCATGTTGTGTGCCTTTGTGGATGACGTGAGTGCTCAGTCTAGTGGTGCTTTTTAAGTGGGATAAGCGCACTAATAGGCAACCTTTGGTTTTCATATGGAAACAATCCATGAGTGAAATGGATGATCTGGCTGCGTTCGCGGTCTTGATCGACGCTGGCAGTTTTACCTTGGCCGCCCAGCAACTGGGCTGCAGCAAGGGGCAGCTGTCCAAGCGTATCAGCCAGCTTGAGGCGCAGTTTTCGGTGGTGTTGCTGCATCGCACCACCCGGCGCTTGAGCCTTACGGCGGCTGGCGCGGCGCTACTGCCACAAGCCCAGGCGCTGGTGGTGCAAGTGGAGCGGGCACGTCAGGCACTTGCCCGGCTAAAGGATGATGTTGCAGGCCCGGTACGCATGACCGTGCCCGTATCCCTGGGCGAGACCTTCTTTGATTCGCTGTTGCTGGAGTTTTCCCGCGAATACCCGCAGGTGCAGATCGAGCTGGAGCTCAACAACAGCTATCGCGATATGGTGCGGGAAGGGTTTGATCTGGCGATACGCTCGCAGGTTGCCAGCCATGAACGGCTGGTGGCCAAGCAGGTGCTTAATTGGCACGAGATCACCTGCGCCAGCCCTGCCTATCTTGAGCAATACGGCGAGCCGGTTACGCCGCAAGAACTGGTCGAGCACCGCTGTCTGCTTAACAGCCACTACAGCGGTCGCGAGGAGTGGCACTACCACCGCCAGCATGAACTGCAACGAGTGCGGGTCTCGGGGTCGTTTGCCAGCAATCACTACAGTCTGCTGAAAAAAGCGGCCGTGATCGGTGCCGGCATCGCCCGCTTGCCCTCGTACATGCTTGGCTGCGAGTTGGCTGATGGGCGCCTGCGCGGCTTGTTGCGTGACTATCAAACGCGCAGCAACCCCATGTATCTGGTTCACCCTTATCAAGGCGGTTTGCCCAGGCGTACTCAGGTATTGGCGGATTTCCTGGTGGGCTGGTTCCAGAGTAATGGTGAGGCCATTGACCTGCTTTAACGAAAACGCTGTGCAATCAGATGATCAATCGACAGCGCACCCGGGCCCTTGGCCATCAAGTACAACAAGACCGCGATCCAGGTGCCGTGAGTCGGGTAGGCATCAGGGTATACGAACAGCTGGATGGTCATGCTCATGGCCAGCAGTGCCAGCGCCGAGAACCGGGTGGCCAAGCCCAGCAGGATCAGCACCGGGAAAACATGCTCGCTGAAGGCGGCAGCGTGAGCAGCCACCTCGGGGGAGAGTAGCGGGACTTTGTATTCCGTACTGAACAAGTACAGCGCAGAGTCAGACAGATGCGGCATACCGAGTTGAAAGGTGCCTTCAACCAGATCGATTGCCAAACCTTCAACCTTGGTCTGGCCTGATTTCCAGAACACCGCCGCAATGGAAAAGCGTGCGACAAAGGCGATCAGTGTGTCGGGTATGCAGTGCAACAGCCCGATTGCGCCTCCGATCCAGCGCTGTAGCAGGCCGGGGCTTATTGTTTGAGTATTCATGGCGAGGCCTCGAGGGCGGGTTGTAAGCCGGTGATGGTGTTATTGCTAATCAACAGTGCCAGGGCCTGGCCCAGGTTAAAGTCTGGGTCGGCTTCCAGGGCATGGGCCGCGGCCAACCCCAGGGCATTCCCCGCTTTGAGCAAGTGCACAAATACTGCGCACCCTGAGCTGACCGTGAATACCTCCACGCGCAATTCATTGCGTATTACCAGGACGCTTTGTGGTTGGCGCGTGTCCAGTCCCTGTATCTGTCCCTGGCGTTGGTGCGCCGCCCACAAGGACGCGATGGCGTAGGGTGAATGCAGCGATGCGACACCGGGGTGCAGTTGCAGGTGTAAATGGGGCAGCCCCTCGGGGCTGTTGAGCGCCTGAGCCAGCAGCCCGGGGTTTACGGCGCACACGTCTGCGGCGTGAAAGGCCTGCACACACAAACGCTCAAGGCGAGCCACGTCCGCCAGGTAGGGCACGCTTCTGGCGGGTGCAAAGGCATTGATAAAACCGGCGAACTGGCTGCCATAGGCGCTCATGACCGGGCTGTCGGGTGGGTATTTTTGAATAAATATCTGCGCCATGGCCTGAAAAAAGGCCTCGCCCACCAATTGCGCAACAACGGGATAGCTGGTGGCCAGCGCGTTGATCAGTCCGCTTTGCACATTGTTGCGATATACCGCGAAACGGCGGTCAATGTCGCCGTTGTAGCAGGCAATGCCTGTGGGGGCGGGCGTGTGTGGATTGAGCAATGCTGCACTGAATGTTTCTTGTAGTTTCATGGCTGCACCTGTGCGCTGAACAGGTAGCGGTCAGCCAAGCGGGCTTCCTGAAGCAGTTCGGTGAGAGGGGGCAGATGATTGTCGCGTTCGATCAGGGTGGCCATCGGGCCAATTCGGTCCAGTACTTGCTGGTACAGCGCCCATACCGCTTGATCGACAGGTGCGCCGTGGTTATCGATCAGCAAGCGTTGCCCCAGGCTGTCTGCTTCTTCAGCAAAACCCGCCAGATGAACCTCACCTACGGCCTGAAGGGGCAAGGCATCGAGATAGACAACAGGATCGCGGGCGTGGTTGATGCATGACACATACACATTGTTTACATCCAGCAAAAGGCCACAGCCGGTACGGCTTATGACTTCCTGAATAAAACCGGCTTCGTCGAATTGGGCCTCGTCGAACTCGATATAGGTAGCGGGGTTTTCCAGCAGTATCTGGCGCTTCAACACATCCTGTGCCTGGTCCATATGCGCGCATACCCGGTGCAGCGTGGCGGTGTCATAGCGCAAAGGCAGCAGATCATTGAGGAATAATGGCCCGTGGCAGGACCATGCCAGATGTTCGGAAAACATCTGCGGCTGGTAACGCTCGAGCAATAGGCTCAGGCGGTGCAAGTGTTCGGTATTGAGCGGGCTTTCGCCGCCAATCGACAGGCCAACGCCATGAATTGACAGCGGGTAGTGTTCGCGGATCAAGCCCAGGTAATGGTGGAAAGGGCCGCCAGCTACCATGAAGTTCTCGGCATGCACTTCAAAGAACCCGATGTCTGGGCGGCTCGCAAGTACATCCACAAAGTGCTCGGCCTTGAGCCCCAGCCCCGCACGAGGCGGGAGCCGGGGCGCACGAGGCGCGATAAGCGAAGCAAGCGGGCTGTGCATTATCAACACTCGGCGGCGCGGATCAGGACTTGCCTTTGTAGGCAGCCAGTTGGCCAAAGCCGGTTGGTGAGGTGTTGCTGGCGGTTTTTTCGCAGGTCCCTTTTGGGACGAGTTTCCAGGCATTGGCCTGATGATCGGTTTTGGCGGAGCCAGCACAGGTAGTGCCAGCGCCGGCGGCGCAATCGTTATGCCCTTTCATGGCAACCCCGAAGCACTTCTCCATGTCGTCGGCAGCCTGAGCGGGCAGGGCGGCAATACTCAGAGCCGAACCCAGAGCAAGAGCCAGGGCTGCGGCAGACAAGGTGCGGGTGGTTTGGTTTTTCATGGTGACTCTCCAGAAATTCCGGTAGCGATTGCTGCCGGGTTACCCAACTAGAGAGGCAAGGGGGGGCGTTGTTACAACTGATCTGAATTATTTTTATGTAGCCGATCGCAGCCTTTGCTCCTCGTCAGCGGCTACAGGAAAAACGTAAACCTGTGGGAACGAGCCTGCTCGCGAACGACCTTCGCGAGCAGGCTCGCTCCCACAATAGGGCTAGATATACAACAGAGTTTCGACAGCTTATGCGTCGTTTAACAAGAAACGGCCCCGAAGGGCCGTTGTGTGTCGCAGGCAGGTTTAGCCGCCCAGGTAGGCGTCACGCACTTTCGGATCGTTGAGCAATTGCTCGCCAGTGCCTTGCATCACCACCCGGCCGTTTTCCAGCACATAGGCACGGTCAGCAATTTTCAGTGCCTGGTTGGCGTTCTGCTCCACCAGAAACACCGTTACACCCTCATTGCGCAGCTGTTCGATGATATCGAAAATCTGCTGAATGATGATCGGAGCCAACCCCAGTGATGGCTCATCAAGCAACAACAGCTTGGGTTTGCTCATCAACGCACGGCCAATGGCAAGCATTTGCTGTTCGCCACCGGACATGGTGCCACCGCGTTGGGTAAAGCGTTCCTTCAAGCGCGGGAACAGGTGCAGAACCTTGTCCATTTGCTCCTCGTATTCCCGTTTTTCGGTAAAGAACCCGCCCATGGCCAGGTTTTCTTCCACGGTCAAACGAGCAAATACCCGACGCCCTTCAGGTACAACGGCGATGCTTTTGCGCATGATCTGGGCCGAGCTCAACCCCACCAGTTCTTCACCCAGGTAGCGAATGCTGCCGCTATGAGCCTGAGGCGAGCCGCACAGGGTCATCATCAGGGTCGACTTGCCGGCACCGTTGGCGCCGATCAGGGTCACAATCTCACCCTGGCGCACCTCTACATTGACGCTGTGCAGGGCCTGGATCTTGCCGTAAAAGGTCGAAACGTTTTCGAATTGCAGCATTTTACGCTTCCCCCAAATAGGCTTTGATCACTTCAGGGTGGTCGCGGATCTGTTCCGGCGTCCCGTCAGCCAAAGGCGTGCCCTGGTTGATCACCACGATATGGTCGGAAATGCTCATGACCAGTTTCATGTCGTGCTCGATCAACAGCACGGTGGCGTTGTGCTCATTGCGCAATACGCTGATCAGCGCCTTGAGGTCTTCGGTTTCCTTGGGGTTCAGACCTGCAGCCGGTTCGTCGAGCATCAGGATGCGCGGGCGCGTCATCATGCAACGGGCGATTTCCAGGCGTCGCTGCTGCCCGTAGGCCAGGGTGCCCGCCGGGCGGTTGGCGAACTCGGTCAGGTTGACCTTGTCGAGCCAGTACGCGGCGTAGTCCATGGCATCACGTTCGCTTTTGCGAAATGACGGGGTCTTGAACAGGCCCGACAGGAAGTTGGTGTTGAGGTGGCGATGCTGGGCAATCAGCAGGTTCTCAACCGCGGTCATGTCCTTGAACAGGCGCACGTTCTGGAAAGTGCGGACCACGCCTTTGCGCGCGATCTCATGACCCGGCAGGCCTTCGATCGACTCGCCATCGAGGACGATGCTGCCCGCAGACGGTTTGTAAAAACCGGTCAGGCAGTTGAATACGGTGGTCTTGCCGGCACCGTTAGGGCCGATCATCGACACCACCTGTTTTTCCTTGACGGTCAAGGCTACGCCGTTTACCGCCAACAGGCCGCCAAAGCGCATGCTCAGGCCGCTGACTTTCAGTAACTCGCGGCTCATTTTCGCAGCTCCAGGTGAGGACGTTGCATAGGCAGCAGACCTTGTGGACGCCAGATCATCATCAGCACCATCAGGGCTCCGAACAGCAACATGCGGTATTCGCTGAATTCACGCATCATTTCGGGCAGCAGGATCATGAC
This sequence comes from Pseudomonas sp. FSL R10-0056, assembly GCF_009600105.1. NCBI lineage: Bacteria > Pseudomonadati > Pseudomonadota > Gammaproteobacteria > Pseudomonadales > Pseudomonadaceae > Pseudomonas > Pseudomonas sp. FSL R10-0056. The sequence continues at coordinate 36,342 of NZ_WIWL01000175.1, read as the reverse complement.
CACGGCGGCCAGGATGACCCCCAGTTGCGAGCCCATGCCGCCCAGTACCACGATGGCCAGGATGATCGCCGACTCAAGGAAGGTGAACGACTCAGGCGTTACCAGGCCCTGACGTGCGGCAAAGAAACTGCCAGCAAAACCCGCAAAGGTAGCGCCCAGGGTGAAGGCCGACAGCTTGATCACGGTCGGATTCAGGCCCAGTGCACGGCAGGCGATTTCGTCTTCACGCAGAGCTTCCCAAGCGCGGCCGATCGGCATGCGCAGCAGGCGGTTAATGACGAACAACACCAGCAGTACCAGCACCAGCGCGATCAGGTAGAGGAAAATTACCTTGTTGATCGAGTTGTAGGCGATGCCGAAGTACTCGTGAAAGGTTTGCATGCCCTCGGCGGCGGTTCTGTCGAAGCTCAGGCCGAACAACGTTGGTTTCGGGATGTTGCTGATACCGTTTGGCCCGCCGGTGATGTCCGTCAGGTTACGCAGGAACAGGCGGATGATTTCACCGAAGCCCAGCGTCACGATGGCCAGATAGTCTCCGCGCAAGCGCAACACCGGGAAACCCAGCAGGAAGCCAAAGGTAGCCGCCATCAATCCGGCCAAAGGCAGGCAGATCCAGAAGCTCAGCCCGAAGTAATGCGCGAGCAGGGCATAGGTATAGGCGCCTACGGCATAAAAGCCGACATAACCGAGGTCAAGCAGGCCAGCCAGGCCTACCACGATGTTCAGGCCCAGGCCGAGCATCACATAGATCAGGATCAGTGTGGCGATATCCACTGCACCACGAGAACCGTAGAACGGCCAGATCAATGCCACAACGACCAGACCGAGAATGATCCAGCGTTGAGTGCTGGGCAGGGTCAGGAAGTTGGTGGCCTTGGTGGGCACTTTCGGCAGGCTGGGGGAGTTTCTCCAGGCTGTGGTCAGTTGCTGGTTGAACAACACGCGCACAAACATCAGCAAGGAGCAGATCGCGATCACGCTCAGGGTAAAGGTGCTGGTGTTGTGAACTTCGATGTTGATCCCGACGATAGTCAGTTTCAGGCCGAGTACCGGGTAGGCGACGGCCCAGACCAACAGGGCGCTGAAGAGCGCCGACTTAAGATTCCTAGTCATACTTTTTCAATCTCCGGACGCCCCAGAATGCCGGTCGGACGGAACAGCAGCACCAGTACCAGCAAGCCAAAAGCCACAACGTCTTTGTACTGGTCGCCGAAAATATCGGCACCGAAGGCTTCAGCCACACCCAGCACCAGGCCACCGAGCATCGCGCCAGGAATGCTGCCAATGCCACCCAGTACCGCTGCGGTAAAGGCTTTGAGACCTACCAGGAAACCCGCGTTGGGGTTGATCACGCCGTATTGCACGCTGATCAGCACCGCAGCAACAGCGGCCAGGGCAGCACCGATCACGAAGGTCAGCGCAATAACGTTGTTGGTGTTGATACCCAACAGGTTGGCCATCTTCATGTCTTCGGCGCAGGCGCGGCAGGCACGACCCATGCGGGAGCGTGAGATAAACAGGGTCAGGCCGAGCATGGCGAGGAAAGTGACAACGAAAACCACGATCTGCATGTAGGAGACGATAACTTCGCTGGCACCTCCAGGGCCAAAGGTGAAGCCGCCGGGGATCAGGTTGGGGATCGATTTGTCTTTGGAGTCTTGTGCCAGTAGCACGGTGTTTTGCAGGAATATCGACATGCCGATGGCCGAAATCAGCGGGATCAGGCGGTTACTGCCACGCAATGGACGGTAGGCAACCCGTTCAATGCTGTAGCCGTAGGCGCTGGTGACCACGATGCTGGCGATAAACGCGGCAGTCAGCAGTAGCGGTACGCTGTCCAGACCCATCATGGTCAGGCCGGCGATGGCGATAAACGCAATATAGGAACCAATCATGTACACCTCGCCATGGGCGAAGTTGATCATTCCAATAATGCCGTAAACCATCGTATAGCCGATGGCGATCAGGGCATAGGTGCTGCCAACGTTGAGGCCGTTAACCAGCATTTGGAAGAAGTGATAGATGTCAGGCATTACAAAGCTCCTAAAAACCTGAGACGCATTTCACTGGTGGAGTCATTTTCCGGCCTGGGCCGTATGGGTTTTCACCCACTTGGAGCACAGGTCTTCTGCCAGCGAACCGCTGGTGACGGTTATAAAGATTTTCAGGTGGGCAGGCTTTCGGATCACGAAAGCGCGGCCCCATTTCCATGAACCGCGGGCCTGTAAAACAAAACCCACCGCTTGAGCAGTGGGCTTGGTTTTCAGGTCAGGAACCGACCCTTACTGAGGGCTTACTTCAGTTTTTGGCTTGCCGAAGTGCCATTCGTAGACCACGAACTTGAAGTCTTCCACGTCACCCTTGGCGTCAAACTTCAGGTTGCCGGTAGGCGTTTTGAACGTACCTTTGTGGATGGCTTCAGCGACTTTGGCCGGGTCTTCGCTTTTCGCCTGCTCGATACCGCCGGCAATCACTTCAACTGCGGCGTAGGCCGGGAACACGAATGGGCCGGTTGGGTCCTGCTTCTTGGCAGCGAAAGCATCAACCAGTGCCTTGTTTTCCGGATCGGCGTCGAACGCTTTTGGCAGGGTGACCAGCAGGCCTTCGGAAGCGCCCTGGGCGATTTGCGAGATGGACTCGTTGCCCACACCTTCAGGGCCCATGAACTTGGCGTTCAGGCCTTTTTCTTTGGCCTGGCGCAGGATCAGACCCAACTCAGGGTGGTAGCCGCCGTAGTAGACGAAGTCGACGTTGGCTTGCTTGAGCTTGGCGATGACCGAGGAATAGTCTTTTTCACCGGCGTTGACCCCTTCAAAGACAGCAACCTTGATGCCTTTGTCTTCGAGGGTCTTTTTAACGGCGCTGGCGATGCCTTCACCGTATTGTTGTTTGTCGTGCAATACCGCAACGACCTTGGGCTTGACGTGATCCGCGATGTAGTTACCGGCGGCAGGGCCCTGGGCGCTGTCCAGACCGATGGTGCGGAAGATCATCTTGTAGCCACGAGCGGTGATTTCCGGGCCGGTGGCGGCCGGGGTAATCATGATGATGCCTTCGTCTTCGTAAATGTCCGAAGCAGGCTGGGTGGAGCTGGAGCACAGGTGACCGACTACGTACTTGATACCGTCATTGACCACTTTGTTGGCAACGGCAACCGCTTGTTTCGGGTCGCAGGCGTCATCGTAGTCAACCGCTTCTAGTTTTTTGCCATCAACGCCGCCCTTGGCGTTGATTTGTTCGATGGCCATTTTTGCACCAGCAAACTGCATGTCGCCGTACTGAGTCAGAGGCCCGGTTTTAGGGCCGGCAATACCGATCTTGATGGTGTCTGCGGCAAATGAATGGCTGGCGAACCCGGCCAAAACCATAGCGGCAAACAGTTTAGTAATCTGCTTCGTAGCCATCTTTATTGGTGCTCCACTCTTCTGTTGTAATTTTTATAGTCCTGGAAGCCAAGGCAGCCGGACCGGGTCTTCTTGTAGCGAAATTCCCGGTCAATTCCCCTTGCAACTGTACCGGTACAGTGTAGAGCGCCGCTTCAGCGCTTGAATAGCGTGCTGGCGAGGGAAAAAACAGAGAATGTCGCTTAAACGTAAGAAAAAGACAAAATGGCGGCGGATTCATCGGTTGATAGTTATCTGAATGTTGCCATATCAACCGGTTTGACCTTGGCCCTCAGCTCTTGCCACGTTTTATTACCTGTAAAGCCGGGTTTTTCTACCGGGTATGCGGGGTTATCATGACGCCGATTTTTTTCCCCGGTGAAACCCATGAATCAAGAACCTAGCACCCTCTATGCCAAGCTGCTTGGCGAGACCTCAACAATTGAATGGAAAGCGTTGCAACCCTTCTTCGCCAAAGGGGATTTGCTGTGGGTCGAACCCGCTCTGGACTTGATCGAGGCGGCGCAGGCCGTGACTCAGGATGATGCAGAGAAAGTCGCGGCCTGGATGGCATCCGGGGTGCTTGGCAGGATGACTGAGGCGCAGGCGCTAGACGTTCTTGAGCGCGACCCTCAGCTATGGGCAGTGGTGGTTTCACCTTGGGTGATGGTCCAGGAAAGGGCGCAAAATTAAACCTGCGCACCAAGCCGGCGCATTTATTTGCACCGCTGTGAAGAGCTCGGAGTGTGTAGCTCAGTAACCCGTCTTCACGTAGTGGCAATATGCCGTAGAGAAACGCCACAGTCGCCACTGTGGCGTTTTTTTGTGCCTGGGATCTGGCTGTACCGCTATTGGTTGGTAAGTACGAAGGTGGCGTGATCGGGAGCGGGCACAGGGCGCTTGTCGAGTTGTTGAAGAATCTCTGGCAGCGCCTCAAAGGGCACAGGCCGGCTGAGCAGATAGCCCTGGATAAAGTCGCAGCCGAACTGGTTGAGAAATTCGAACTGTTGGATGGTTTCAACCCCCTCGGTGACTACTTGCAGGTGCAGGGTATGGGCCATGAGGATAATGGCCTGAACGATCTCCATGTCCTGGCTGGAGGCCGGGATGTCTTGAATAAAAGTGCGATCAATTTTCAGGGTGTTAAGCGGCAGACGCTTTAGGTAGGCCAGGGACGAATATCCGGTACCGAAATCGTCAATGGACAGGGATACACCCAGTGCACGGATCTGTCGTAACAATTGCGAGGTGCTGCTCAGGTTGCACATCAGGGCGTTTTCTGTGACTTCCAGCTCCAGCCGGTGTGCAGCAACGCCTGATGTGCGCAGGGCGTTTTCGATTTCGTCGGCCAACTCAACCCGTACCAGATTCAGCGCCGAACAGTTAACGGCTATGCCCAGGTGCTGCCAGCCCAGGCGGGAGAGGGCGGCGAGGTCATGACAGGCTTTGCGCAACACCCAATGGTCGAGCCTGGCGATCAGCCCGTTGGCCTCGGCGATGCTGATAAAACGATCAGGGCCGAGCAGCCCGTGTTCGGGATGCTGCCAGCGTATCAGCGCCTCCAGTTTGGCGACCCGGCCACTCTTGAGGTCGAAGATGGGCTGGTAATGCAGGGACAGCCCCTTGTCCTCGTTAAGCGCGTTGCGCAGTTCCTCTTCGATTTGCAGCTCCAGCGAGGCTCGGGTTTTCAGGCTCGGGCTGAAAAAATTGAGGTTGTTACGCCCGCTGCCCTTGGACTGGTAGAGCGCCAGGTCGGCATGCTTGAGCAGTTCGGCACTGGTGGTGCCATCATCCGGGTACACACTGATGCCAATGCTGGTGGTCATGACCATTTGGCGACCTGACAGCTCAATGGGCTCTTTGAGCTTGAGCATGATGCGCTGGGCCATGCCTTGGGCTTCATCGCGCTGGCTCAGGCTGAACAGGATGCAGAACTCGTCTCCGCCAAAGCGTGCAACAACGTCATCGTGGCTGCGGGTAGCGAGCTTGATGCGGGTGGCGATTGTCTTGAGCAATTCGTCCCCGGCATCGTGACCCAGGCTGTCGTTGATGCGTTTGAAGTGGTCAATGTCGAGAAACATTACCGCAAGCCTGGTGTTTCTGGTGGCGCAGTCGATGAGTTTTTCAGCAAACAGCTGATTGAAGCCGCGACGGTTGATCAGATTGGTCAGCGGGTCGTAGTGGGCCACTTGCTGCAAGGATGCGCGCGCCTGGTCGAGCTGGCTGAGCAGGGCATTGACGCGGCGCAGGTCGTGCTCCTTGAGTTGTAGTTTCTTGTCGACAATCGTGGCGCTGATGCAACTGCCAATCAGCAACAGGGTGATCACGGCCAGCACAAGGGCCGGCTGCCAGTTATTGCTGGCTGCATCCGAATTGCCAGCCAGTGTATTGCCAATGAGCAAGTGAGTGCTGAGCAGGCCGCCAGCAGCAAGCATGCACAGGGCATATTTGAATAACTGATGGAGCAGGCGGCTGTTTGGGCGCCAGGCTGTAGTGTTGTCGAGGGTTTGCACAATAATCAGGGCAATCAGCAATGAGCCAAGCGCGATAACAACGCCGTAGCGAGCTTCGAGCGGGGAGTCAAAGGCCAGGATGCAGATGCTGTGCATCGCCCAGATGCCGATGGTCAGGCAAGCGACAGCTATCCATCGCCAAATGGTTCTTGCCGCAGTTTTTTCGGCATTGGCTGCGCGGTCGAGCAGATTCAGCGTGGCCACGCAGGCAGTACAGGCAACGAGCCAGGCGAGAAACAGCAGATAGGGGTTATAGCCGCCGATCAACAGCAGTTGCCCGTTTTCTGCGGATTCGGCCAAAAGTTGCAACCCCGGACTTTCCATTGCACGCCTCGGCGATCCAGATGCGCTAGTCGTTGGGTGCTAGCTTGAGATCGAGTATAGAAGCTGGATTGGCTGTGACAGGGGTGATGGCAAAATGATGGTTATCATTTTGTTATTAGGGCGGGGGTTTATAGTTAGTTACGTTAGATCGGGACTGTCAGAAATGTGGGAGCGGGCTTGCTCGCGATAGGATTAACGCGGTGATTCAGTTTCACCTCATTGATCCTATCGCGAGCAAGCCCGCTCCCACAGCTCATGGGTTTTAACCCGCTACCAGAACCCGAATGGCTTCAAGGCGCAGGGCGGCTTTCTCAAGCATGGCCAGGCTTTGTTCGCGCTGCTTGCGCAGGGCAATCAGTTCGCTCTCGCGCACGCTCGGGTTGACAGCCTGCAGGGCAGTCAGGCGGGCCAGTTCTTCTTCCGTGTCGGCTGCCAGACGGCGCTGGGCTTCGGCCACGCGTTCCGCATGACGTGGCGCGATTTTGGCTTCGCCTGCGTTGATTTTAGGCGTCAGTTGGTCGCGCTGGGCCTGAACGAACTTGTTGGCGCTGGCGCGGGGAACGCTTTCCAGCTGTTCGTTCAAGGTGTCAAAGGCCACGCGCGACGACAGGTCGTTGCCATTGGCATCGAGCAGGCAGCGCAGGGCGGCCGGCGGCAGGTAGCGGCCCAGTTGCAGGGAGCGCGGAGCAACCACTTCACTGACGTAAATCAGCTCGAGCAGGACGGTACCGGGCTTGAGGGCCTTGTTCTTGATCAGGGCGACGGCGGTGTTGCCCATCGAACCCGACAGCACCAGGTCCATGCCGCCTTGCACCATCGGGTGCTCCCAGGTGATGAACTGCATGTCTTCGCGCGACAGGGCCTGCTCGCGATCGTAGGTGATGGTCACGCCTTCGTCGTCACCCAGGGGGAAGCTGGCGTCGAGCATTTTTTCGCTGGGCTTGAGGATCAGCGCGTTTTCCGAGTGGTCTTCGCTGTCGATGCCAAAGGCGTTGAACAGGGTTTCCATGTAGATCGGCAGGGTGAACTGATCGTCTTGCTCAAGGATCGCCTCAACCAGTGCTTCACCTTCACCCGAACCACCGGAGTTAAGCTCCAGCAAACGGTCGCGGCCGGTGTGCAGCTCTTGCTCCAGACGCTCACGTTCAACCCGGGCTTCGTCGATCAGTGCTTGCCACTCTTGGTCGTCCGCAGCTTCCAGCAATGGCAGCAAACGAGGACCGAACTGGTGTTGCAGGGCGTTACCGGTCGGGCAGGTGTTGAGGAACGCGTTCAGCGCTTCGTGGTACCACTGGAACAGGCGCTGTTGCGGGCTGGTCTCAAGGTACGGTACGTGCAGCTCGATCACGTGCTTCTGGCCGATCCGGTCCAGACGGCCAATTCGTTGCTCCAGCAAATCCGGGTGGGATGGCAGGTCGAACAGCACCAGGTGGTGGGCAAACTGGAAGTTACGGCCTTCACTGCCGATTTCGGAACAGATCAACACCTGAGCGCCGAACTCTTCGTCAGCGAAGTAGGCCGCAGCGCGGTCACGCTCAAGAATGTTCATGCCTTCGTGGAAGACCGTTGCAGGAATACCGGAACGCACGCGCAGGGCGTCTTCCAGATCCATCGCGGTTTCGGCGTGGGCGCAGATCACCAGCACCTTGGTGCGCTTGAGCATTTTCAGGGTGTCGATCAGCCATTCGACCCGCGGGTCGAAGTTCCACCAAAGCTCTTCATCGCTGGCGTCCGGCTGGGCCTGGAAGCTGACTTCAGGGTACAGCTCGGCGTGTTCGCCCAACGGCAGCTCAAGGTATTCGGCCGGGCACGGCAGCGGGTAGGCATGCAGTTTGCGCTCCGGGAAGCCCTGGATCGCGGCGCGGGTATTACGGAACAGCACGCGGCCGGTGCCGTGGCGGTCAAGCAGTTCGCGCACCAGGCGGGCGCTGGCCTCGGCATCGCCAGCATTGACGGCGGCCAGCAGGGTATCGCCTTCGGCGCCGAGGAAACCGTGGATGGTTTTATGGGCTTCAGGGGACAGGCTGCCTTTATCCAGCAGTTCCTGTACGGCCTGAGCCACCGGGCGGTAGTTTTCGCTTTCGGCGCGGAAGGCGGCCAGGTCGTGGAAGCGGTTCGGGTCCAGCAGGCGCAAGCGCGCAAAGTGGCTGTCCTGGCCCAGTTGTTCCGGGGTTGCAGTGAGCAGCAGCACGCCCGGGATCACGCCGGCGAGTTGTTCAACCAGGCCGTACTCGGGGCTAACGTTGTCTTCGTGCCACACCAGGTGGTGAGCTTCGTCGACTACCAGCAGGTCCCAGTCGGCATCAAACAGCGCTGCCTGGGCCTTGGGATCGTCCACCAGCCATTCCAGGGCAACCAGGGCCAGCTGGCAGTCTTCGAACGGGTTGCTGGCGTCGCTTTCGATAAAGCGCTCTTCGTCGAACAACGCCACTTCAAGATTGAAGCGTCGACGCATCTCGACCAGCCATTGGTGCTGCAGGTTTTCCGGGACTACGATCAATACACGGTTGGCGCGGCCACTGAGCAGCTGGCGGTGGATCACCAGACCGGCTTCGATGGTTTTGCCCAGGCCCACTTCGTCGGCCAGCAAAACCCGAGGGGCGATGCGGTCAGCGACTTCGCGGGCGATATGCAGTTGGTGCGCAATAGGTTGCGCACGTACGCCACCCAGGCCCCACAGCGGCGATTGCAGCTGGCGGCTGGTGTGTTCGAGGGTGTGGTAGCGCAGGGAGAACCAGGACAGCGGGTCGATTTGCCCGGCAAACAGACGGTCACTGGCCAGACGGAACTGGATAAAGTTCGACAGTTGGGTCTCTGGCAGGGTGACGGCTTCGTTTCGCTCGTTGAGGCCGTGGTAGACCATCAGGCCGTCAACGTCCTCAACTTCGCGCACGGTCATCTTCCAGCCTTCGAAGTGGATGATGGTGTCACCCGGCGAGAACCGTACGCGCGTGAGCGGTGCGTTGCGCAGCGAATATTGGCGGGTTTCGCCAGTGGCCGGATAGAGCACGGTCAGCAAGCGACCGTCCTGTGCCAGAACGGTGCCCAAACCTAGCTCTGCTTCGCTGTCACTAATCCAGCGTTGCCCCGGTTGATACTGCTGCGCCATGCTGCCTGACTCCCGCTTTGAAAAAGCCGAGTATATTAACGGATCAAGGGCCTCAGTCCAAAGGACTCTCAAAAAAAGCTGTCCGGTTTGCCAGGGTGTCAGCCCGGTTATCGACCAATGGTTCACGATTGCCGGTTCGCGCAAATAGCCAGAAGACAGGAGAACAATCACCATGCTGCCGTCCATTTTGCCCCTTGGCGCAGTACCGGTTACCTCCGGGCAGGATCCGGTTCGCCCGCGCCCGGACATTCCGCCTGTGGTGCCGGCCCAGGCCAGCTCCAGCGAAAGTGCCATTGACCTCAAGCACAGCGATGCCGACCAGGCCACTTTATTGTTGCGTGAGGAGCAACGGCGTCAGCAGGAACAGCGCCGCCGCGAATCCCGGGAGCAGGGGAGTACGCTCCCGCAGGTGGTTGACGAGGTGCCGGTTGAACCCTTGGCCGATGGCATGCAGCGCCAGGGTGTGTGGGTTGATATCAAGGTCTAGGTGGTTTTTTCTGGTCAGGGCCGAATGTGCATCGCATTATTGGCGTACTGAAACATACTGACAGTGGTCTGATTTGCTTATGAGCCAAGACACCAAGCTGGTTGACCTGGGCGCCGAGCGCGCCAAACGGGTACATGACCTCAATGAAAAGCGCCTGAACGAGGTGCGCAAGGCGTTCGAACAGGCAATGCCGTTGGCAAAAACGGCGAAAAAGCCGAAGAAAAAACCGAAAAAGCGCTGAACTGCCGCGTTTTCGATGATCTGCGTCAACTAACCCCCTCAACTGCCGGCTGGCCGTGGGTCACTATTGATCCCGGTCAAGTTGTGCGCCTGCGTGTCTGGTTAATCTAGCTTCAACAGACACACAAACAGAGCGCAGGAGGCCGTCATGTTTCTCGATAATGTGGTTATCGCCGGAGTACTTACTGTCGGCCTCATGGTTTTGTTTTTCGCCGGTCTGGGCATTTTTATCTGGAAAGACTCGCAGAAGCGCAAATAGCGCCGGGTCTTTCCATGGCATGAGCACGCAAGGCATTTTGGGCGACTTCGGTCGCCTATTTTTTTGCCTGTAATAAATGGGACTTGCCCGAATGCGGTGGGAGCGGGCTTGCTCGCGATGCAGGCAACGCGGTCTGTCAGGCAAACTGAGTCGATGCCATCGCGGGCAAGCCCGCTCCCACAGGGTCTGCATAATGACCGGGCATAAAAAAAGGTACGACCCGTGCGGGTCGTACCTTTTTTGTGCGGCGCGCTATCAGGCGAGGACTTTGGAAGCCAGCCAGAACAGCGTTGCAGACAGTGCAATGGTAGCCGGCAAGGTCAGCACCCAGGCCATCAGGATGGTTTTGATCGTACCGCCCTGCAGGCCGCTTTTGTTGGCGACCATGGTACCTGCCACGCCCGACGACAGAATGTGCGTCGTCGATACCGGGAGGGAGAAGATATTGGCCATGCCGATGGCGAAAGCCGTGGTGATTTGAGCGGCCATGCCCTGAGCATAGGTCATGCCCTGCTTGCCAATCTTCTCGCCGATGGTTTTAACCACACGCTTCCAGCCCACCATGGTGCCCAGACCCAGGGCCAGGGCTACAGCCAGGATCACCCAGAACGGTGCGTATTCGGTGGTGGCGGTCAGGTCTTTGCGCAGTTTCTCGAGGTCCGCTTTTTCGCGGGAATCAAGCACTGGCAATTTGCTGACTTTCTTCGCGGTGTCATCCAGGCAAAGCAGGTAGCGGCGGATCTCGATACGCTTTTCAGCCGGGATCGAGTGGTAGTCCGCTACACCTTTGAGCGAGCTCAACAGGGCTGCGATGGTCGGTTCGGTCTGCTGCGGATTGCAGCTGAACTGATCCGGCAGGTCGCCCTTGACGCTTTTGCCCAGGGCCAGGAACTCGGTCAGCGAAGCGTTGTTGCGCTCGTAGAACTGGCTCAGGTGCAAGGTGGCGTCGCGGGTGCGTTCGATCTGATAGGTGGTGCTGTTCAGATCCAGAACGAAAGCGCTTGGCACGATGCCGATCAATACCAGCATGATCAGGCCGATGCCTTTCTGGCCATCGTTGGAGCCGTGCACGAAACTGACTGCCATGGCCGAAATCACCAGCACCAGTCGGTTCCAGAACGGCGGGTGCTTCTTGTCATCCAGCTTGCGGCGCTGCTCAGGGGTCTTGTGCATCTTGGACCCCGGACGCCACCACTTCAGGCCGACCAGTACCAGGCCCGCTACCACGAAACCGGCGATTGGCGAGAACACCAGCGAGGCACCAATATCGATAGCCTTCTGCCAGTTAACCCCGTCACTCACCGGGATGCCGCTGATCAGGGCGTTGGCCAGGCCGACACCGAGGATCGAACCGATCAGGGTGTGTGAGCTTGAGGCAGGAATGCCGAAATACCAGGTGCCAAGGTTCCAGGTGATGGCCGCAGCGAGCAACGAGAACACCATGGCCAGGCCATGTCCGGTGTTTACGTTGACCAGCAGCTCAACCGGCAGCAGGTGGACGATGGCATAGGCCACGCCAACCCCGCCCAGCAACACGCCGAGGAAATTGAACACACCGGAAAAGAACACCGCCAGGTGAGGCGGCATGGCTTTGGTGTAGATGACAGTCGCTACCGCGTTTGCGGTGTCATGAAAGCCGTTGATGAACTCAAACGCGAGAACAAAGGCTAGGGCGAAGAAGAGGCTGATAAGAACCCAGGCGTCCAATCCGCTTAATAGATCGATCATGAAGGTTTTCTGACACGGTCATAAAGGGGGGCGGATTATGCCAGAAAACCCCGCTAATCAATGCACTAGCTGCCCGTTGGTAACATCTATAAATGAAAAAACCTGTAAGAATCCATCGCGACCAGGCGTAGGCAATTCCCTTCAAGCCACTGATACCAAAGGCTATAGGGCTTTTCCAGGGGCATACGCACGCTGTGGCGCAGGTCTGATTTGGATAGATGAAATTTCTTAAATCAGAGGGGCCGACGCTGCTGGTTCAGGTTCTGATATAGCAAACAGCCATACCCGCTCATGCAAATGGCGAGCACGCAAGAGGCAGCAGGGGCTGTTCTGGTACGTTTTCAGGTGCGGGTCAGGGCTCTTCGGCCTTGAGCTCTTTTTCGATCTTCTGGATTTCTTGAGTGAACGCCTGGTCGAGCAGGCTGGCCCGTTTGCGCCAGGGTTTGCGTCCGGGCTCGGGTTTGGCCGCGTAGGTGGTCACTTCACCACCGTAAAGATCCTTGAATCGTTGTTCCTGTCGCTCAAGTTCTGCGCGCAGTTCGTCTTTTGTCACTGTCTTACCTAATTGAGTTGAGTTTGAACCTGGTGAATCACCGTGCAGGGAGGTTGATTCATATGACGAATGACAGGCAATAAGACAAAGGCCTATAAATAACGTCATGCTTACATACACCACGCTATGCACTCGGCCACGTCATTTACAGAAACATGAGCGTCGCCGTCTCAAGTGTTCACCCCCGGGTGAAACTACACACGATGCAATTGCCGGCAAGCTGCGCGTAGCAATCGAACGCAACGCTCTGGTTGGATCCAATCGGCTGTACGGGCTTGACCTTGTACTCTCAATAACTTGCGCGTTCTCAATAGCTGAGAAGTGCCTCTACTATCGCTGAATAACTTCCTGCGCGTCAACTTCCTGTCGTGACATGTGTTATGAATATTTGTGAATTAGCCTGCGCTTTGCACGCGTGACTCTATTTGATTCGCTGCCGGGTAGTTGGCCATCAAGTTGTTTAAGGCCAGAGCTGAACTTGACCTGAATACATATTAATCAGACGTTTTCTATCATTGAGCGGACGCGCCTGATTGTAATAAAGCCCAGGTTAAAAAAATGTCATCCAACTAAAATGATTCAAGATCGTACAAAATCATGTGTACATTACCTCGCTGCAGCACTGATTGCGATTATCGACTAGCGGTTCGATAATCGCCCGGCATGTCATAACTATAAATAGCTGAAGCTGGGGGTTGGGAATGAATGATCGACTGCACAATGCCGTTGCCAGTATCGCGCCACCGATTGTGGCGTCGCCGGCCAAGCGTATTCAGGCGTTTACCGGTGATCCTGACTTCATGTCGTCGTTGGCCCGTGGCCTGGCGGTGGTGCAGGCGTTTCAGGAACGCAAGCGGCATCTGACCATCGCGCAGATCAGCCACCGCACGGAAATCCCCCGGGCGGCGGTGCGCCGTTGTTTGTACACCCTGATCAAGCTGGGCTATGCGACCACTGACGGGCGTACCTACTCCCTGTTGCCCAAAGTGTTGACGCTGGGCCATGCCTATCTGTCGTCCACGCCGCTGGCCGTGTCGGCTCAGCCTTATCTGGACCGCATGAGCGAGCAATTGCACGAGGCGTGCAACATGGCGACGCTCGAAGGCGATGACATCCTCTACATCGCCCGTTCGGCTACTACGCAGCGGCTGATTTCGGTTGATCTGTCGGTTGGCGGCCGCCTGCCCGCCTACTGCACTTCGATGGGGCGCATTCTGTTGGCGGCGCTGGACGACGTGACCCTGCACGAATACCTGGCCCACGGTGAGTTCCAGGCCAAGACCAGTCGTACCCTGCACACCCGCGAAGCACTGCTGGAGTGTTTGCAACTGGTGCGTGAGCAGGGCTGGTGTGTGGTCGACCAGGAACTGGAACAAGGCCTGCGTTCGATTGCCGTGCCGGTCTACGACGCTTCCGGGCAAGTGCTTGCCGCCCTGAATGTCAGCACCCACGCAGGAAGGGTCACACGCACGGAGCTGGAGCAGCGCTTTTTGCCGATCATGCTCAACGCCAGCCGCGAGCTGAGCACCCAGTTGTTTAGTTGATGGGTGAAAACTAAGCGTTCGATAAACGCACAGTTAAGCGTTTATCGAATTGCATGGCGGCAGTGGGCTGATTAATGTCGGCTCAGCGCTGCCTTGCCGGGCAGGCCAAATAATAATGAGAAGAGGCCAAACGCCATGACCCTCCCCCTGACGCTGCCACTGCGCAGTCGCCCGCAGCCCTTCTGATCCCCCGATAACTATTAATGTGAGCCGCTGGCCCCTGGCCGGTTTTCGTTCGCCCTGGTTTTTGACCGGTATAAAAATAATGAATTCACCCCAGTCTTCTGTCGGCAACTGCCTCGATGTGCAGTCCTTTATCAACGCCCAACCCCTGTCGCGCTACCAGTGGCGCGTGGTGATCCTGTGTTTTCTGATTGTCTTCCTCGATGGCCTGGACACAGCGGCCATGGGCTTTATTGCGCCTGCCCTGTCCCAGGACTGGGGGATTGACCGCGCCAGCCTCGGTCCCGTGATGAGCGCCGCGCTGATCGGCATGGTGTTTGGTGCCCTGGGCTCTGGCCCCTTGGCGGACCGCTTTGGCCGCAAGGTGGTGCTGGTGTCGGCGGTGCTGGTGTTTGGTGGCTTCAGTCTGGCCTCGGCCTACGCCAGCAACGTTGACCAACTGCTGGTACTGCGCTTTTTAACCGGGCTTGGCCTGGGGGCCGGCATGCCTAATGCCACTACCTTGCTTTCGGAATACACCCCCGAACGCCACAAGTCTTTGCTGGTAACCAGCATGTTTTGCGGCTTTAACCTCGGCATGGCGGGCGGCGGGTTTGTCTCTGCCAAGTTGATCCCGATGTATGGCTGGCACAGCCTGTTGTTGATTGGCGGCGTGCTGCCGCTGATTCTTGCCGTGGTATTGCTGTTCTGGTTACCGGAGTCGGCGCGCTACCTGGTGGTGCGCAACCGCAGTGTTGAGCGTATTCGCAAGACCCTTGCCCCGATCGACCCTGCCCAGGTGGCCCAGGCGTCAAGCTTCAGCGTGCCGGAGCAGAATACCGTCAAGGCGCGCAACGTCTTTGCAGTGATCTTTTCCGGCACTTACAGCACCGGCACCCTGTTGCTGTGGCTCACCTACTTTATGGGCCTGGTGATCGTTTATCTGTTGACCAGCTGGCTGCCGACGCTGATGCGTGACAGCGGCGCAAGCATGGAGCAGGCGGCATTTATTGGCGCTCTGTTCCAGTTCGGCGGGGTGTTGAGTGCAGTGGGGGTGGGTTGGGCGATGGACCGGTTCAACCCGCACAAAGTGATCGGCATTTTCTACCTGCTGGCCGGGGTGTTTGCCTACGCGGTTGGTCAGAGCCTGGGCAATATCACCGTGCTGGCAACTCTGGTGCTGGTGGCCGGTATGTGCGTCAACGGTGCGCAATCGGCGATGCCGTCGCTGGCCGCACGTTTTTATCCGACCCAGGGGCGGGCCACCGGTGTGTCATGGATGCTCGGCATCGGCCGCTTCGGCGCCATTCTGGGGGCGTGGATGGGCGCGACCCTGCTGGGTCTGGGCTGGAACTTCGAGCAGGTGCTGACCGCGCTGGTGATTCCGGCTGCCCTGGCAACCACGGCAGTGCTTGTCAAAGGCATGGTCAGCCACGCTGATGCAACCTGATAGGCAGCCTGCTAACTATGTGTTCGATTAGCGAACACATAGTCGATTATCGGATTGTTTGGGCCAAAGCCGCGGCTTAATCTGCTGAGCATCCGGTGTCGCCCTGGCGCACCTTCTTCAACCGCAGTGGCCTACAAAAAACGGGAGCTACCCCAGATGGCAGACATCATTTCGTTACACGACGCGGTGAAACAATTTGTGAGCGATGGTGACACCGTTGCCCTTGAAGGTTTCACCCACCTGATCCCGACTGCAGCGGGTCATGAAATCATCCGTCAGGGCAAGAAAGACCTGACTCTGGTGCGGATGACGCCTGATCTGGTGTACGACCAGTTGATCGGTGCCGGTTGTGCACGAAAGTTGATCTTTTCCTGGGGTGGCAACCCTGGCGTTGGTTCCCTGCACCGTTTGCGCGATGCCGTCGAGAAACAGTGGCCACAGCCGCTGGAAATCGAAGAGCACAGCCACGCCGACCTGGTCAATGCCTACGTTGCGGGTGCCTCGGGCCTGCCATTTGCGGTGCTGCGTGCATACGCAGGGTCTGATTTACCCAAGGTCAATCCGCTGATCAAGACCGTCACTTGCCCGTTTACTGGCGAAGTACTGGCCGCAGTACCGGCGGTGCGCCCGGATGTCACGGTGATTCACGCGCAAAAGGCCGACCGCAAGGGCAACGTGCTGCTGTGGGGCATCCTGGGGGTGCAGAAAGAAGCAGCGCTGGCGGCCAAGCGCTGCATCGTCACCGTTGAAGAAATCGTCGACGACCTGCAAGCGCCGATGAATGCCTGCGTCCTGCCAACCTGGGCCTTGAGCGCAGTGTGTCATGTGCCGGGTGGGGCGCACCCTTCCTACGCTCATGGTTATACCGAACGCGATAACCGTTTCTATCAAGCGTGGGACCCGATTGCCCGCGACCGTGAGATCTTTACTGCCTGGATCAATGAATACATCCACGGCACTGCGAATTTCAGTGAGTTCCAGGCCAAGCTGGCCCGCGCTTCGGAGGCTAAATAATGACCTACACCACCAATGAAATGATGACCGTTGCGGCGGCCCGCCGTTTGAAAAACGGTTCGGTGTGTTTTGTCGGCATTGGCTTGCCTTCCAAGGCGGCTAACCTGGCGCGTCTGACCTCGTCTCCGGATGTGGTGCTGATCTACGAGTCCGGCCCGATTGGTGCCAAGCCTGATGTGTTGCCGCTGTCGATAGGTGACGGTGAACTGGCCGAAACGGCTGACACAGTAGTCTCCACCAGTGAAATCTTCCGTTACTGGCTGCAGGGCGGTCGGGTCGATGTCGGCTTTTTGGGCGCAGCCCAGGTCGACCGTTTCGGCAATATCAACACCACAGTGGTCGGTGACTACCACCAGCCAAAAGTGCGCCTGCCAGGTGCCGGTGGCGCGCCGGAAATCGCCGGTTCGGCGAAAAGCGTGCTGATCATCCTCAAGCAGTCGGCCCGTTCATTTGTCGACAAGCTGGACTTCATTACCTCGGTGGGCCACGGTGAAGGCGGCGACTCGCGCAAGCGTCTGGGCCTTCCGGGTGCCGGGCCGGTGGGCATCATTACCGATCTGTGCACCATGGAACCTGAAGAACAGACCAACGAATTTGTAGTCACTGCCCTGCATCCGGGCGTGACCCGCGAGCAAGTCATTGCTGCCACCGGCTGGGCCATTCGCTTTGCCGATAATGTGGCGCAAACAGCGGCCCCGACCGACGTCGAACTCAGCGCCTTGCGTGACCTGGAAGCGCGCACCGCACTGGCCCACGGTCAGGCTCCGGGAGAAGCATGATGCGCGAAGTCTTTATCTGTGACGCGATTCGTACCCCTATCGGCCGTTTTGGCGGTGGCCTGGCAGGCATGCGCGCCGATGATCTGGCGGCAGCGCCGATCAAGGCGCTGATCGAACGCAACCCGAATGTGAACTGGAACGAAGTCGACGAAGTTTTTTTCGGCTGCGCCAACCAGGCCGGTGAAGACAACCGCAACGTGGCGCGCATGGCCGCGTTGCTGGCCGGGCTGTCGGACAGCATTCCAGGCGTGACCCTCAACCGCCTGTGTGCCTCGGGTATGGATGCCATCGGCACGGCGTTCCGCGCCATTGCCAGCGGCGAGATGGAGCTGGCGATTGCCGGTGGCGTCGAGTCCATGTCGCGGGCGCCGTTTGTGATGGGCAAGGCCGATGCCGCGTTCTCGCGCAACATGAAACTGGAGGACACCACCATTGGCTGGCGCTTTATCAACCCGCTGATGAAAGCCCAATACGGTGTCGACCCGATGCCACAGACGGCGGACAACGTGGCCGACGAGTACAAGATTTCCCGTGCCGATCAGGACGCTTTCGCCCTGCGCAGCCAGCAACGGACTGCTGCTGCCCAGGCCGCAGGCTACTTTGCCGAAGAAATCGTGCCGGTGCGTATTGCCCATAAAAAAGGTGAGACGGTGGTTGAGCACGACGAGCATCCGCGTGCCGATACCAGCCTGGAAACCCTGGGCAAACTCAAGCCGGTCAACGGCCCGGACAAGACCGTCACTGCGGGCAATGCCTCGGGGGTCAACGATGGCGCCGCGGCGATGATCCTGGCATCGGCCGAGGCGGTCAAACGCCATGGCCTGACCGCTCGCGGTCGGGTTCTGGGCATGGCCAGCGCCGGTGTTGCGCCCCGTGTAATGGGCATTGGCCCGGTGCCGGCGGTGCGTAAACTGGTGGAGCGCCTGGGGTTGGCGGTGAGTGATTTTGACGTGATCGAACTCAACGAAGCCTTCGCCAGCCAGGGCCTGGCCGTTTTACGCGAGCTGGGCCTGGCTGACGATGCGCCGCAGGTAAACCCCAATGGCGGGGCAATTGCCCTGGGTCACCCCCTGGGCATGAGCGGTGCTCGCATCGTCATGACCGCCTTGCATCAGCTGGAAAAAACCGGTGGCAAGAAAGGCCTGGCGACCATGTGCGTGGGCGTTGGGCAGGGTCTGGCATTGGCTATTGAACGGGTCTGATAGCGCTCAATACTGCCTCTGTGGGAGCGAGCCCGCTCGCTCCCACGGCCTCAGTCGTTCGGCTTATTGCGGTGATGGCGCGAGATGTTGCAATGTGTGTCTGATTGCAACTAAAACCTGATGAGTAAATAAAGATGACAACAGCAACTCACTACACAGGAGAGGAGCGCAAAAAAAGGATTTTTGCGATTGTCGGTGCATCCTCCGGCAACCTGGTCGAATGGTTCGACTTTTACGTTTACGCCTTCTGTGCGATCTACTTCGCTCCCGCTTTCTTCCCCTCCGATGACCCTACGGTGCAGTTGCTGAACACGGCCGGTGTGTTTGCGGCGGGTTTTTTGATGCGCCCCATAGGTGGCTGGCTGTTTGGCCGGGTGGCTGACAAGCACGGGCGAAAGAATTCCATGATGATCTCGGTGCTGATGATGTGCGCCGGCTCACTGGTTATTGCCTTCTTGCCGACCTATGCCTCGATCGGCGCCTGGGCCCCGGCCTTGTTGCTGATGGCACGGCTGTTCCAGGGCCTGTCGGTAGGGGGTGAATACGGCACCACTGCGACCTATATGAGTGAAGTGGCACTCAAGGGCCAGCGCGGCTTCTTTGCTTCCTTCCAGTATGTAACGCTGATCGGCGGGCAACTGCTGGCGGTGCTGGTGGTGGTGATTCTTCAGCAGTTTCTGTCAGAAGACGAACTGCGGGCCTGGGGCTGGCGCATCCCCTTTGTGATCGGAGCCATTGCGGCGCTGATTTCGTTGTTGCTGCGTCGCACCCTGAAAGAAACCACCAGCGCCGAAACCCGCCAGGACAAGGACGCCGGTAGTGTTAGGGCGTTGTTCCGTGACCATAAAGCGGCGTTTATTACCGTGCTGGGTTACACCGCAGGCGGCTCGCTGATTTTCTACACCTTTACCACCTACATGCAGAAATACCTGGTCAACACCGCCGGTATGCACGCCAAGACCGCCAGTTACATCATGACCGGGGCGCTGTTCCTTTATATGTGCATGCAGCCGCTGTTCGGCATGCTGGCGGACAAGATCGGCCGGCGTAACAACATGCTCTGGTTTGGTGCGCTGGGTACGCTGTGTACCGTGCCGATCCTGTTGACCCTGAAAACCATCAGCAGTCCCTTCCTGGCCTTTGTCCTGATTACCCTGGCGCTGGCGATTGTCAGCTTCTACACCTCGATCAGCGGCCTGGTCAAAGCCGAGATGTTCCCGCCGCAGGTACGGGCGCTGGGTGTTGGCCTGGCCTATGCCGTGGCTAACGCCATCTTTGGTGGTTCTGCGGAATACGTGGCACTGGGCCTCAAGTCCATGGGCATGGAAAACAGCTTCTACTGGTATGTGACGGTGATGATGGCCATCGCGTTCCTGTTCAGCTTCCGTTTGCCCAAGCAGCCCAAGTACCTGCACCACGATTTGTGATGTGCCCGCGCGCCCGGCTGTGGCGCGCGCTTTCTAAGGAAGGTTTATGAGTGATCAGCTGTTCGATGCGTACTTTACCGCCGAGGCCATGAAGCAAGTGTTTTGCGATCATGGCCGGGTACAGGCCATGCTCGACGTCGAAGCGGCGCTGGCCCGGGCACAAGCCCGGGTCGGGGTGATTCCTCACTCTGCGCTTGCACCGATTACCGCGGCCTGTCGCGCACAACTCTACGATTTTGAAGCGCTGGGCCTGGCGATCGCCAGTGCCGGCAATTCGGCGATCCCGCTGGTCAAGGCCCTGGGCAAACAGATTGCCAGCAGCGCGCCCGAAGCGGAACGTTATGTGCATTTGGGTGCCACCAGCCAGGACGTGATGGACAGCGGTCTGGTCCTGCAATTGCGCGCCGCTCTGGATTTGATCGAGCGTGACATGACGCAGCTGGCGGATGTGCTCGCCGCGCAGGCCCAGCGCTATGCCACGACGCCTTTGGCCGGGCGCACCTGGCTGCAGCAGGCTACTCCGGTGACCTTGGGCATGAAAATCGCCAGCTGGCTGGGGGCCGTGACCCGTAGCCGCCAGCGTCTGCACGAGCTCAAACCGCGTTTACTGTGCCTGCAGTTTGGCGGTGCTTCCGGCACCCTGGCCGCCCTTGGCGATCAGGCCATGCCGGTGGCACAGGCGTTGGCTGATGAACTGGGCCTGAGTCTGCCTGAGCAACCCTGGCATACCCAGCGTGATCGTCTGGTGGAATTTGCCGCAGTTCTGGGCCTGATCGCCGGTGGCCTGGGCAAAATCGGTCGGGATATCAGCCTGCTGATGCAGACCGAGGCGGCGGAAGTGTTCGAGCCGTCGGCACCGGGCAAGGGCGGCTCGTCGACCATGCCGCACAAGCGCAACCCGGTTGGGTCTGCGGTATTGATCGGTGCCGCAACGCGGGTGCCGGGCCTGCTGAGCATTTTGTTCAGCGCCATGCCTCAGGAGCACGAGCGCAGCCTGGGCTTATGGCATGCCGAATGGGAAACCCTCCCCGAGATTTGTTGCGTGGTGTCCGGCGCGCTGGTACAGGCGTTGAATATTGCCCGTGGGCTGGAAGTGGACAGTGAGCGCATGGCGCGCAACCTCGATCTGACCCACGGGCTGGTGCTGGCTGAAGCAGTAAGCATTGTGCTGGCGCAGCGGGTAGGGCGCGAAACCGCGCATCATCTGCTGGAGCAGTGTTGCAAGCGGGCCGTGGCCGAAAAGCGCCATTTACGTGGGGTGCTGGGCGAAGAGCCGCAAATCACCGCGCACCTCAGCGCGCAGGAACTGGATCGCCTGCTCGATCCGGCCCATTACCTTGGTCAGGCGACGACGTGGGTCGAGCGTGCGCGGGCTGAACATTTTGCGTTGGTCCTCTAAAGGAGAAACTCGTGGGACGTGTACAACTCGCTGAAGGTGAACTCAACTACCGCCTGGACGGCCCGCAAGGTGCACCGGTGCTGGTGCTGTCCAATTCCCTGGGCACTGATCTGGGGATGTGGGACACGCAGATTGCGGCGTTCGCCGAGCACTTCCAGGTATTGCGCTACGACACCCGGGGTCATGGCCAGTCGTTGGTGACCGAAGGACCGTATAGCATTGAACAACTGGGCGGAGATGTTTTGGCGTTGCTGGATGCGCTGCATATCGAGCGCGCGCATTTTTGCGGGTTGTCGATGGGTGGACTGATTGGCCAGTGGCTGGGGATCCATGCCGGTTCGCGGCTGCACAAGCTGGTGGTGTGCAACACGGCTGCCAAAATTGGCGAGCCTGCGGTCTGGAATCCGCGCATCGAGATGGTTTTGCGTGAGGGTGCTGCGGCGATGGCGGGGTTGCGTGATGCCTCCATTGCCCGCTGGTTTACCGCGGACTTCGCCCAGGCCAATCCCGGGCAGGCCAAGCGCATCACCGATATGCTGGCGGCCACTTCGCCCCAGGGCTATGCCGCCAATTGTGCTGCTGTGCGTGATGCAGATTTTCGCGATCAGTTGGGTGCAATCGAAGTGCCCATGCTGGTGATCGCGGGCACTGAAGATGCCGTCACGCCGCCTGCGGGCAGCCACTTTATCCAGGAACATGTGCGTGGCGCGCAGTACGCCGAGTTTTACGCCGCGCACCTGTCCAACGTGCAGGCAGGCGATGCTTTCAGCCAGCGCGTGCTGCAATTTTTGCAGGCAAGCTAAGGAGTTTTTTGTGGACGAGAAACAACGTTACGACGAGGGCATGCAAGTACGCCGTGCGGTGCTGGGTGATGCCCATGTGGATCGTAGCCTCAATGCCCTGACCGAGTTCAACAGCGAGTTCCAGGAAATGATCACCCGCCACGCCTGGGGTGATATCTGGACTCGTCCGGGGTTGGCGCGCCATACCCGTAGCCTGATTACCATCGCGATGCTGATCGGCATGAACCGCAATGAAGAGCTGAAACTGCATCTGCGCGCTGCGGCCAACAATGGCGTGACCCGGGCCGAGATCAAGGAAGTGATCATGCAGAGTGCTATCTATTGCGGGATTCCGGCGGCCAATGCGACGTTTCATCTGGCTGAATCGGTGTGGGATGAATTGGGGGTTGAGTCGCGGGAGTAACAGCGGCTACAGATCAATCTGCATCCCTAGCCTGAAACAACAAACCCGCCATAAGGCGGGTTTGTTGTTTAACCGATACGCATCAAGCCTTGGGTGGCTGATCCGAAACAGGGCGGTTTTGCCCGGTCTGTTCGTACCAGCCGCCACCCAGCGCCTTGTACAGCGTGACTTCACTGGTCAGCTGCGAAAGACGGTCGGTGATCAACGATTGCTGCGCGCTGAACAACGAGCGCTGGGCATCGAGGAAGGTCAGGTTGCTGTCGATGCCAATCCGATAACGACGCTCGGCCAAACGGTAGTAATCCTGGTTGGCGTTGACGAAGTCGGTTTGCGCCTGCAACTGCTGGTTGTAGGTTTGACGCGCTGCCAGACCGTCAGAAACTTCCTGGAAGGCGGTCTGGATTGTTTTCTCGTACTGGGAAACGGTGATTTCTTTCTGGATTTTTGCGTAGTCCAGGCTGGCGCGCAAAGCCCCTGCGTTAAAGATCGGCAAGTTGATTTGCGGTGAGAACAACCAGGTGCCCGAGCCGCCCTTGAACAGCCCCGACAGGTCAGGGCTCAAGGTCCCGGCATTGGCCGTGAGGCTGATGCTCGGGAAAAACGCTGCCCGCGCCGCGCCGATGTTGGCGTTGGCGGCCAGCAACTTGTGCTCGGCTTCAAGGATGTCCGGACGACGTTGCAGCAAGTCCGATGGCAAGCCAGCCGGTACTTCGCTCAACAGGTCGGCTGCCAGCGGTTGGGCTGCCGGCAGGTTGTCCGGGATGGTGCTGCCCAGCAACAGCGCGAGGCTGTTCTGATCTTGCGCCACCTGACGGGTGTAGCGGGCCAGCTGCACCTTGGCGTTTTCCACCGAGGTGCGCGACTGGCTGACTTCAAGGGCCGAGGCCACACCGACTTCATTGCTGCGCAAAGTGAGCTTGTAGCTCTCATCGAACGCCTTGAGGGTGTCTTCGGTGAGCTTGAGCAGTTCCTTGTCAGCCTGCCAGGTCAGGTAGGCATTGGCGACGCTGGCCACCAGACTGATCTGGGTGCTGCGTCGGGCTTCTTCGGTTGCAAAGTAGTTCTGCAACGCCTGATCGCTCAGGCTGCGAACCCGGCCGAACAGGTCCAGCTCGTATGCACTGACCCCAAGGGTCGCCGAATAAGAACTGGTGATGCTCGACTCGCCGGTTTGCGACATGTTGGCCGGAGTACGTTGACGGCTACCGCTGCCAGAGGCCGAAACCGCCGGGAACAGATCGGCGCGCTGGATGCGGTACTGCGCGGCATAGGCGTCGATGTTCAACGCCGCGACGCGCAGGTCGCGGTTGTTGACCAGAGCCGTCTGGATCAGCTGCTGCAGCGCCGGGTCATGGAAAAACTGACGCCAGCCCTGTTCCGCAGCGGCCTTGCTGGCCGCCTCGGTTGGCGAGTAGGCCGGGCCTTGCGGGTATTGCGCCGCTACCGGCGCTTCAGGGCGCTGGTAGTCGGGGATCAGCGAGCAGCCGCCGAGCGTAAACGCTGCAACAGCTACTGCGAGAAGCGACTTGCTCATTGGCCAGCCTCTTGGTTTGGAGTTTTAGTCAGATCCACTTTCTTTTCCGTGTCTTTATTCTTGCCGCCGCCAATGGACGATACGGCCACAAAGAACAGCGGTACCCAGAACACGGCCAGTACGGTGGCGGTGATCATGCCACCGATAACACCGGTACCAATAGCGTGCTGGCTGCCCGAGCCTGCGCCCGTGGAGATGGCCAGTGGAACCACACCCAGTACGAAGGCCAGGGAGGTCATGATGATCGGACGCAGACGCATGCGGCACGCCTCGATCGCGGCATCCACCAGGCTTCGTCCCTGCTCATGCAGTTCCTTGGCAAACTCGACGATCAGAATGGCGTTTTTCGAGGCCAGACCGATGGTCGTTAGCAAGCCCACCTGGAAGTACACGTCGTTGGACAACCCGCGCAGGCTGGTGGCCATAAGCGCACCGATGATCCCCAGGGGTACGACCAGCATCACCGCAATTGGAATCGACCAGCTTTCGTACAGTGCTGCAAGGCACAGGAATACCATCAGCAAGGAAATAGCGTACAGGGCAGGCGCTTGCGAACCTGACAGACGTTCCTCGTAAGACAGCCCCGTCCAGGAAATACCGACACCCGCTGGCAGTTTCTTGGCCAGGGCTTCGACCTCAGCCATGGCTTGACCGCTGGTATAGCCCGGAGCCGGAGCGCCGAGAATTTCCATCGCTTCTACGCCGTTGTAACGCGACAGCTTGGGTGGGCCGTAGATCCACTCGCCCTTGGCGAAGGCCGAGAACGGCACCATGGTTCCTTGATCGTTACGCACGTACCATTTCTTCAGGTCTTCGGGGTTCATCCGCGAGTCAGCTTCGCCTTGCAGGAATACCTTTTTGACTCGACCGTGGTCGATGAAGTCGTTGACATAACTGGCACCCAGACCAATGGACAGGGTGTTGTTGATGTCCGAAATGCTCAGGCCCAGGGCGCGAGCGGCCTCATCGTCGATCAGCAGCTTGTATTGCGGTTCATCGTTCAGACCGTTCGGACGTACGCCCGCCAGGATCTTGCTTTGAGCCGCCATCCCCAGGAACTGATTGCGTGCAGCCATCAGTTTCTCGTGGCCAATGCCGGAGCGGTCTTGCAGGTACACGTCGAAACCGGTGGCGTTACCCAGTTCCATTACAGCAGGCGGGGCAAAAGCGAACACCATTGCATCGCGGTAGCTGGAGAACACTTTCTGCGCCCGTGCAGCCAGTGCAAATACACTGTTGTCGGAATCGCGCTCGCCCCACGGCTTGAGCATGATGAACGCCAGGCCGGAGCTCTGGCCACGGCCGGCGAAGTTGAAGCCGTTTACGGTAAACACCGAAGACACAGCGTCCGACTCATCGGCCAGCAGGTATTCGCGCATCCGGTCGATCACTTGCTGGGTGCGCTCTGCAGTGGTGCCTGCCGGTGTTTGAACCTGTGCAAACAGTACGCCCTGGTCTTCTTCCGGGAGGAAGGAGGTAGGGATACGGGTAAACAGGAACACCATGCCAACCACAATCAGCACATAAGCCAGCAGGTACGGAGCCTTGTGCCGCAGAATGCTGCCGACACCTTTTTCATAGCGTTTCACGCCATTGTCGAAGGTCCGGTTGAACCAGCCGAAGAAACCGCGCTTGTTCTCGCCGTGATCACCCTTCTGGATTGGCTTGAGCATGGTGGCGCACAGGGCCGGGGTGAAGATCAGGGCAACCAGTACCGACAGGCCCATCGCCGAAACGATAGTGATCGAGAACTGGCGATAGATCACACCCGTGGAGCCGCTGAAGAAGGCCATCGGCAGCAATACCGCCGACAACACCAGCGCAATACCTACCAGGGCACCCTGGATCTGCTCCATGGATTTCTTGGTGGCTTCCTTGGGCGGCAGTCCTTCTTCGGACATGACCCGCTCAACGTTTTCAACCACCACGATCGCATCGTCCACCAGCAAGCCGATGGCCAGTACCATACCGAACATGGTCAGGGTGTTGATGCTGAAGCCTGCGGCGGCCAGGATCCCGAAGGTACCCAGCAGTACAACCGGTACTGTCATCGTGGTGATGATGGTGGCGCGGAAGTTTTGCAGGAACAGGAACATCACCAGGAACACCAGTACAACCGCTTCGACCAGGGTGTGCACCACACCTTCGATCGATGCCGAAACCACAGGCGTGGTGTCGTACGGGTAAACGACTTTCATACCTTCCGGGAAGAAGGGTTCCAGGCCGTTGATGGTTTCACGCAATGCCTTTGCCGTGTCCAGAGCGTTGGAGCCCGGGGCCAGCTTGATCGCGATACCCGATGCCGGTTTGCCGTTGAATTGTGCGCTGACGCTGTAGTTCTCACCACCCAGGGCAACATCTGCGACATCGCTCAGGCGTACCTGGGAGCCGTCGGTGTTGACCTTGAGCAGGATCTTTTTGAACTCTTCAGCCGTTTGCAGACGGGTTTTGCCGATGATGGTCGCGTTCAGCTCCTGACCCTTGACGGCAGGCAGGCCGCCCAGTTGCCCGGAGGACACCTGAACGTTCTGTGCGCTGATGGCCGATTTAACGTCCACCGGAGTCAGGTTGTATTTGTTCAGCTTGACCGGGTCGAGCCAGATACGCATGGCGTACTGGGCGCCGAACACCTGGAAGTCGCCCACACCTTCGGTACGGGAGATCGGGTCCTGCATGTTGGAAACGATGTAGTTGGACAGGTCGTCCTTGTTCATGCTGCCGTTTTCAGACACCACACCAATAACCATCAGGAAGTTTTTCACTGCCTTGGTTACACGGATACCTTGCTGCTGTACCTCTTGCGGTAGCAGGGGGGTCGCCAGGTTGAGCTTGTTCTGTACCTGGACCTGTGCGGTGTCAGGGTCAGTACCTTGCTCGAATGTGGCGGTGATGCTCATGCTGCCGTCGGAGTTACTTTCCGATGACACATAGCGCAGGTGGTCGATACCGTTGAGCTGTTGCTCGATCACCTGAACCACGGTGTCCTGCACGGTTTGCGCCGAAGCGCCCGGGTAGGTCACGGAGATCGAAATGGCCGGTGGTGCAATGCTCGGGTACTGGTTGATCGGCAACTTCAGGATCGATAGAGCCCCGACCAGCATGATCACCAGGGCTATAACCCAGGCGAAAATCGGACGGTCGATAAAAAATTTCGACATGGTTTATTCCCCTTTACTGCCTGCAGCTTTTTCTGTTGCCGGGGCAGATGCCGGGGTTTCGCCTTGTGGCTTGTCCATGATCTTGACTTCAATGCCAGGCTTGATGAATTGCAGGCCATCAGTAATCAGACGGTCGCCAGGGTTCAGGCCTTTCTCAACCAGCCAGTTGCTGCCAACGGTGCGCGAAGCTTGCAGTACACGCAGCTCAACCTTGTTGTCCGGTCCAACGATCATTGCAGTCGGTTGGCCCTTGAGGTTGTGGGTCACGCCGATCTGCGGTGCGAGGATGGCATTGCTGTCGATGCCTGCTTCCAGCTGCGCGTGGACAAACATGCCCGGCAACAGGGTTTCGTCAGGGTTAGGGAATACGGCGCGCAGGGTGACGGAACCGGTGGTTTCATCAACCGAGACTTCGGCGAACTCTAGGCGACCTTCCTGGCCGTACTCGCTGCCGTCAGGCAGGGTCAGCTTGACCTTGGCGGCGTTTTCACCGGCCTTCTTCAAACGGCCACTGGCCAGGTCGCGGCGCAGTTCGAGCATTTCTACCGAGGACTGGGTCACGTCAACGTAGATCGGGTCCAGTTGGGTGATCACGGCCAAAGCGTTGGCCTGGCCACTGGTGACCAGTGCACCTTCGGTGTACAGCGAGCGACCGATGCGGCCGGTCAGCGGCGCCAGCACCTTGGTGTAGCGCAGGTTAACCTGGGCGGTGTTCAGCGCGGCTTCTGCTTCCAGGCGGGCGGCTTCGGCGTTGTCGTATTCCTGACGGCTTACGGCTTGCTCGGCGACCAGTTGCTTGTAGCGCTGAGCCAGTGATTTTGCCGATTGCAGGGTGGCGCGGGCGCTGAGTACGGCGCTTTCATAGATCGCCGGATCGATTTGATAGAGCTGCTGGCCGATCTTGACGTCACTGCCTTCTTTAAAGAAGCGCTTGAGGATGATGCCGTTTACCTGCGGGCGTACTTCTGCCGAACGATATGACGCGGTGCGGCCAGGCAGATCGGTGGTCAAGGTAAATGGCTGGGTTTTCAGCGTGACAACGCCGACCTGAGGGATTTGCGGGGCAGGTGCTGCCTCTTCCTTTTTGCATCCGCTGAGCAGCGAAGCAAGGGCGATGGCAGCAACCAGAGCGGTAACAGCTGGCTTGAATTGCATGAAGATCCTCGGGTCAGGCACGCGAAAGCGCACAAGAATAGTGGAAGGGTAAAGAAAGCTGTTCCGGGTGGATAAATAGCTTGCTAAGTAATATACTTACATTCGTGTCTGTTTGTAAATAGTGGGACGCTGTCTCGCCAAGCCTTACAGCGCCATTTTTCATGCGTGTAGTAGACCGGGATAAGGCATAACAAGCGCCACCCGATGTTGGTCCGGGCAAGTGACCGTAGAGGCCCGGATCCTTCTGATTGAGGTTTTTATTGCCATGGTGCGTCGTACCAAAGAAGAAGCTCTTGAGACCCGGAGCAAAATCCTCGAAGCGGCCGAACAGGCCTTCTATGAGCGCGGGGTTGCCCGCACGACGCTGGCTGATATCGCCACACTGGCGGGTGTCACCCGTGGTGCCATTTACTGGCACTTCAGCAACAAGGCCGAGTTGGTTCAAGCCATGCTCGACAGCTTGAATGAGCCTCTGGATGAAATGGCCAGGGCAAGCGAAAGCGAGAACGAAGTCGACCCGCTTGGCTGCATGCGCCAATTGCTGATTCACTTGTTTCGCCAGGTTGCCATTGACCCAAAAACCCGGCGTATCAATGAAATTTTGTTCCATAAGTGCGAATTCACTGACGAAATGTGTGATTTACGGGCTCAACGCCAGATGGCGATGCTCGATTGCAACAGCAGGATCGAGCTGGCCCTGAGCAATGCCATTCATCGTCAACAGCTCCCTGAAAATCTGGATGTTCGCCGTGCTGCCATCTGCCTGCATGCCTATATCGACGGAATACTCGGACAATGGCTGCTGGTTCCCGACAGCTTTGACCTGTACACACACGCGCAATCCTGGGTCGATACGGGGCTGGACATGCTGCGCACAAGCCCAGCTTTAAGAAACTCCGGCAATATCCGAGAGGGAGTCTAGTAGGCTCAAGCAATAAGGCGAGTGAAGATTTTGCCCTTTGGGCCATTTGATGGCAGATGGCATTTATATACGTCTGGCCCGCGGGTTTAAAGTTAGCGAGCTAAGTATTTTGTAGCTAAATTGTTATCGTTTAGTTAAACGTCCCACAGCTAGATGTAATTAATCCTAAGCGATTGCGGATTAAGGATTACTGAACGGCGGCATCTTTCTCGGTTATTTTTTCCAATCAACCCTTCCTGCCTTGGCTTCCCCTACACTTGAGCAACGCTTTGGCCTCAGGCCAGAGCTGCCAGCAACGGGGGAGCGGGCAACTGCCAGGCTGTTTTCCTCTCCCGACTGAAGCAAACAGACTGCGACGGTGTGGTGTGTCGTGGACAATTCGAGGAATAACAAGTGAACAAGATTTACTCGAGTGCTGAATCCGCTTTGCAAGGCCTGGTCGAAGACGGCATGACCCTGGCTGTAGGCGGTTTTGGCTTGTGCGGTATCCCCGAAGCGCTGATCGCGGCTTTGCGCGATACCGGCAAGCGCGAGCTGACGGTGATCAGCAATAACGCCGGGGTTGACGGATTTGGTCTGGGGCAACTGCTGGAAACGCGCCAGATTCGCAAAATGATTTCTTCCTATGTTGGCGAGAACAAAGAGTTCGAGCGCCAGTACCTGGCGGGCGAGCTGGAGCTTGAGTTCACCCCGCAAGGTACCCTTGCGGAAAAGCTGCGGGCGGGCGGGGCGGGTATCCCGGCGTTCTTTACCAAGACTGGCTACGGCACGCTGGTAGCTGAAGGCAAGGAAACCCGGGAGTTCGATGGCGAGTGGTATGTCATGGAGCGTTCACTGCGCGCCGATGTAGCCCTGGTCAAGGCCTGGAAGGCCGATACCTCTGGCAACCTGCTATTCAATAAAACGGCACGCAACTTCAACCCTTTGGCGGCCATGGCGGCCAAGGTGTGTGTGGTGGAAGTGGAAGAGATTGTCGAGGTTGGCGAGATCGAGCCCGATCAGGTGCATTTGCCCGGGATTTACGTACAACGGCTGGTGCTCAACGCTGCGCCGGAAAAACGTATTGAACATCGCACTGTGCGGAGCGCCTGACCATGGCCTGGACTCGTGAAGAAATGGCGCATCGTGCCGCCCAAGAACTGCAGGACGGTTTCTACGTCAACCTGGGTATCGGTTTGCCCACCCTGGTGGCGAACTACATTCCTGAAGGTATGGATGTGTGGTTGCAAAGCGAAAATGGCCTGCTGGGCATTGGTCCGTTTCCGACTGACGATGAGGCCGATGCCGACCTGATCAACGCCGGCAAGCAAACCATCACGACTTTGCCGGGGAGCAGCTTCTTCAACAGTGCCGATTCGTTCGCGATGATTCGTGGCGGTCATATCAACTTGTCGATTCTGGGGGCGATGCAGGTGTCCGAGAAGGGCGACCTGGCCAACTGGATGATCCCCGGCAAGATGGTCAAGGGCATGGGCGGGGCGATGGATCTGGTAGCCGGGGTCAAGCGCGTTGTCGTGCTGATGGAGCACACGGCCAAGGGCGGCGTCCATAAACTGCTCAAGCAGTGTGATCTGCCGCTGACGGGCGTGGCCGTGGTCGACCGGATTATCACCGACCTGGCCGTGCTGGATGTGACCGGGCAAGGACTCAAGCTGGTGGAACTGGCGCCGGGAGTCACCCGCGAGCAGCTTCAAGAGGCCACGGGCTGCGCAATCAACGGTTAGGAGCCAAGCCTCTGGTAGCAAGTGCCGTAGAAACGAGGCTGCTGCTACGCAGACGACTGCCTTCTAGTTTTAAGGTGTTTTCGCCGAGTCAAATACGCAAAAAGCCCCAAAAGGGGCTTTTTGCTTAAACGTGAATCAGCGTTCCAGGTCGACGATCTTGCCTGGTTTGCCATCCCACTCGGCCGCGTCCGGCAGAGGGTCTTTGCGTTCAGTGATATTTGGCCAGATTTCAGCCAGCTCGACGTTCAACTGAATGAAATTCTCCATGCCGGCAGGCACTTCATCTTCAGAGAAGATCGCCTGTGCAGGGCATTCAGGCTCACAAAGCGCGCAGTCAATGCACTCATCCGGGTGAATCACCAGGAAGTTCGGGCCTTCGTAAAAGCAGTCCACCGGACAGACTTCTACGCAGTCGGTGTACTTGCACTTGATGCAGTTGTCGGTGACGACGAAGGTCATTTCTAATTCTCTCCTCAGGCGGCGGCAGCGAAGCCCTTCCAGAACGGGTTCGCCGGGTTCGGGAGTGATATCTAAAGACCAGGCTAAAAGGTCAGTAGCATCCCGAACCGCGCGCGATTCTAGCAGCTTTTAAAGGCGTGTCTTTAATGTGTAGAGCAAATCGAGCGCTTTACGTGGCGTCATGTTGTCCAGATCGGCCCTGGAAAGGTCATCCAGCACCGGGTGCGGCAGGCTGGCAAACAGGTCGCTTTGTTGTGGCGCAGGCTTTTTGCCAGGCTTCGCAAGTGGCACTTCATGGGGCAGGCTGGTGGTCTCCAGGCGGCTCAAATGCTCGCGGGCACGGCTGATGACTTCACTCGGTACCCCCGCCAGTTGCGCCACGGCCAGGCCATAACTCTGGCTGGCCGGGCCCGGCAGAACATGGTGCAGGAACACGATACGTTCATTGTGCTCGGTTGCGCTCAAATGCACGTTGGCGACCAGCGGTTCACTTTCGGGCAGTACCGTCAGTTCGAAGTAGTGCGTGGCAAACAAGGTGTAGGCGCGCAACTGGGCCAGACGTTCTGCTGCAGCCCAGGCCAGGGACAGGCCGTCAAAGGTACTGGTGCCACGACCCACTTCGTCCATCAGCACCAGGCTGCGTTCGGTGGCGTTGTGCAAAATATTGGCGGTTTCGCTCATCTCGACCATAAAGGTCGAACGGCCACCTGCCAGGTCATCACTGGAACCGATCCGGGTAAAAATCCGGTCAACCAGCGACAGCTCGCAACTGGCTGCTGGCACAAAACTGCCGATATGGGCCAGCAATACGATCAATGCAGTCTGGCGCATATAAGTCGATTTACCGCCCATGTTAGGACCGGTAATCACCAGCATGCGGGTGTTGTCATCCAGCCCCAGGTCGTTGGCCACAAACGGCGTAGTCAGCACTTGCTCGACCACCGGGTGGCGACCCTGGCTGATGCGCATGCACGGCTCTTCAACAAAGCGCGGGCAGTTCAGGTCCAGGTTCAGCGCACGCTCGGCCAGGTTGCTCAGCACATCCAGCTCGGCCAGGGCGGCGGCGGTGTCCTGCAGCGGTGCGAGGTGGCCGATCATCTCTTCGAGCAATGCCTCATAGAGCATTTTCTCACGAGCCAGGGCACGGCTCTTGGCCGACAGGGCCTTGTCTTCGAAGGCTTTCAGCTCAGGGGTGATAAAGCGTTCGGCGCCTTTGAGCGTCTGGCGGCGGATGTAATCGGCCGGAGCCTGTTCGGCCTGTTTGCTTGGCAGCTCGATAAAGTAGCCGTGGACCCGGTTGTAACCGACCTTGAGGTTGGACAGGCCGGTGCGGGCTTTTTCTCGGGCTTCCAGGTCAATCAGGAACTGGCCGGCGTTTTCGCTCAGTGCCTGCAACTCGTCCAGCTCGGCGTCATAGCCGGTTTTAAGCACGCCGCCATCGCGGATCACCGCGGGTGGGTTGTCATTGATGGCTTTTTCCAGCAG
The DNA here is from genome assembly GCF_009600105.1 of Pseudomonas sp. FSL R10-0056. NCBI lineage: Bacteria > Pseudomonadati > Pseudomonadota > Gammaproteobacteria > Pseudomonadales > Pseudomonadaceae > Pseudomonas > Pseudomonas sp. FSL R10-0056. The sequence continues at coordinate 3,126 of NZ_WIWL01000175.1, read as the reverse complement.
TGCGCCCAGTTCGGGGTAGGTGCTGGTGATCGTGGCCAGTTGCTGCAAGTGCGGCGCTTCGAGGCCGAGCATGGCGTCTTGCAGTTCCGGCAGCGCGTTCAAGGCATCACGCAGGCGGGCCAGGTCGCGGGGGCGCGCGTTGCGCAGGCCGATACGGGCCAGGATCCGCTCCAGGTCACCGATTTCCTTGAGCTGTGGCTGCAGCTTTTCAAAGCGATAGCCATCGAGCAGGCAGGTAATTGAAGACTGGCGCGCCAGCAGCACGCTCAAATCGCGCAACGGACGGTTCAACCAGCGGGTCAGCAAGCGGCTGCCCATCGAGGTCTGGCAACGGTCGACCACTGATTGCAGGGTATTGTCGCGACCGCCGGCCAGGTTGGTGTCCAGCTCCAGGTTGCGGCGGCTGGCGCCATCGAGCACCACGGTGTCGTCCAGGCGCTCATGGCGCAGGCTGCGCAAGTGGGGCAGGGCCGTGCGCTGGGTTTCCTTGGCATAGCTGAGCAGGCAGCCTGCAGCGCCGATGGCCAGGGTCAGGTTTTCGCAGCCAAAGCCTTTTAGATCCTGGGTTGAGAACTGCTGGCACAGGCTTTTCAGGGCCGAGTCACGCTCAAAGTCCCACGGCGCACGGCGACGAACGCCACGACGTTTTTCCGCTGGCAGGCCTTGTGGCCAGTCATCCGGGATCATCAGCTCAACCGGGTTGATGCGCTCAAGCTCTGCCAGCAGGTTTTCCCAGCCCTTGATCTCCAGCACCGAGAAGTTGCCACTGGTGATATCCAGCACGGCGAGGCCAAACAGACGCTCATCGCCCAGCACCGCGGCAATCAGGTTGTCGCGGCGCTCATCCATCAGCGCCTCGTCACTGACGGTGCCCGGGGTGATGATGCGTACGACCTGACGCTCAACCGGGCCTTTGCTGGTGGCCGGGTCGCCGACCTGCTCGCAGATCACTACCGACTCCCCCAGCTTGACCAGTTTGGCCAGGTAACCTTCGGCCGCATGGTAAGGGATCCCGCACATCGGAATCGCCTGCCCGGCAGACTGGCCACGTGCCGTGAGGGTGATGTCCAGCAGTTTGGCGGCTTTCTTCGCGTCTTCGTAGAAGATTTCGTAGAAATCGCCCATGCGATAAAACATCAGCTGGTCAGGGTGCTGGTTCTTCAGGCGCCAGTACTGCTGCATCATCGGGGTATGGCTGGACAGGTCGGAAGTATTTTTACTCATCAGGACTTAGGCGGATTCGTTCAGAAGTGGGGGAAAGGCAGGCCGTGGCCTGAGGTTTTCGCAATGGGCGCAAGGTTAACATGTCAGCCCCTTGCATCTACAGGTGCGCACCGGGCGCGCTGACTGGCTGCTATAAATAGAAGAAATAGCATTTGCCATCAATAAACACGGCCAGCACTATTGCCGCCATGTCAAAACGAACTGTTTCAACCGTCCTTAAAGAGCTGCTGGCCCGGCACGGTATCAGCGCGATGGCGCTTCACCGCAGTACGGGAGTACCGCAACCTACGTTGTCGCGAATATTGAGCGGCAAAATTGCCGATCCTTCCGACAGGCATATCTCCAAAATCGCCGAGTATTTCCACATCAGCACCGATCGCTTGCGCGGCCGGGAGGATGTGCGGGTGCCTGAAATCGAGCTACGTCACCCAGAGTTGCGTGATATTTGCCTGTGGGATGACGACACCCCGGTGGCGGACGATGAAGTGTCCATTCCATTTTTGCGTCAGGTTGAACTGGCCGCCGGCTCAGGGCGCTTTGCCATTGAGGAGAGCGAACGCGCCAGGTTGCGTTTCGGCAAGCGCAGCCTGCGCCATAACGGCGTGGAGTTCGATCAGGCCAAGTGCGTGACCGTACGCGGCGACAGCATGCTGCCAGTCCTGCGCGATGGCGCAACGGTGGGAGTCAATGCGGGCAAACGTACCCTTGACGAAGTGGTTGATGGCGACCTGTATGCGGTCAATCACAATGGCCAGTTGCGGGTGAAACAGGTGTATCGCCTGGCGGGCGGTATTCGTTTGCGCAGTTTCAATCGCGACGAGTTCCCGGATGAGGACTACGCCTACAACGATCTCGAGGATGAACAACTGGTCATTCTTGGTCATGTGTTCTGGTGGGGCATGTACGCCCGCTAACCATAAGTCTTGGAACACCCTGTGGGAGCGAGCCTGCTCGCGAATCAGCTTTCGCGAGCAGTATTTTCACCCAACCAACAGACAATTCTCACCGTATTTGCAGGTCTTGGCCGACTTGTTGAAATGGTCCGAATAAATATATGCACTGGTGCATTGACTGTATATCCATACATGCATAGTCTTTATTCCATTGCGGCCAACGATGGATCTCAGGCAGGGGTATGACGTTTCAGCCAGACCGGAAATTGGCGCTTATCAATAAGGACACAGGAGTGATCACATGATGAATGAACCGCAAGTCTTACTGGAAATGCCGGTTTTACTGGTCATCCTCCTTGCCTTGGTAGGCGGCGTTTTTGGCGAGATGTGGCGGGCAGACAAGGACGGCACCAGCGGATGGCCACTGATGCGGCGCCTGGCGTTGCGTTCGGGCGCGTGCGTGGTGTGCGGTGTCTCGACCTTTATGCTGCTGTACTCGGCCGGGATGTCGATTCTGGCCGCAGGAGCCCTGGGTTGCCTGACCGCACTGGCCGGTGCAGATGCGGCAATCAGCCTGTACCAGCGCTGGGCCGCGAAGCGGCTCGGGGTAGATGCTGCGCCCGGTGACTCGCGGATCGAGCCGTAACAGGCGCTTTTTGGTGTAGGTTATGGCGCAGACCCGCCATCAGGAGAGGACAGTGGATCAAATATCTCAACTTGCATCTGAACTCGGGCTGCTGTTAAAGGCTCTCAATGCCCAGGTGACAACCGCCGAGTCCTGCACCGGTGGCGGCATTGCCGAGGCCATCACCCGTATTGCCGGCAGCTCCGCGTGGTTTGAGGCAGGGTTTGTGACCTACTCCAACCAGCAAAAGACCCGGCAACTGGAGGTTCCCGAGCCTTTATTCACCCGGGTGGGGGCGGTCAGCCGCGAGGTGGTCGAGGCGATGGTGCAGGGTGCGCAGGCCCAAAGCGGGGCGCGATTTGCCGTGGCGGTCAGTGGTGTGGC
>NZ_WIWL01000174.1:0-58985 GCF_009600105.1 Pseudomonas sp. FSL R10-0056 | reverse complement strand
GGGCTGCAGCTGGAGCAGCTTGACGCGTTTGGTGGCTAGGCGCTGCACCCGCGCTTTTGCCGCCACCGAAGCGCTTGGCGTTCGCGTCGATGCTCATCGTCAAGCCGATGCACAACGCCATGGCGATGCTAAGAAAACGTTTCATAAGGGGTTCCCATTTGTGGATATCACGCGCGCCATGTTGCACAGATGAGTTGTGACTGGCTAGCGGTGAAGTGTTTCGGGCTTTTGCTTATTTGTTTGTAGGGCTAGGATTTATTTTGCGTAGGAGAACATGTGGGAGCGAGCCTGCTCGCGAAAGCGGTGTATCAGCCAACAATAATATTGACTGATGTGCTCTCTTCGCGAGCAGGCTCGCTCCCACAGCGGTTTGCCTTACCTTATTCCCGCCAAGCTGTCGGGTTGCTGTCAGACCGCCTCAAGTTTGGCGTAGCCCATCATCAGCCATTTGCTGCCTTCGCTGAAGTTGACCTGTACCCGTGCCTGGGCACCTGCACCCTCGAAATTGAGGATGACGCCTTCGCCGAAGACCGCATGCTTGACCATCTGGCCGAGTTTGAATTCGGTTTCGGGAATCTCCGAACCACCAAACAGGGTGCTGGCGCTCTGCTTTTGACCGCCGCCGAAAGGACGACTGACACTGTTGGACAGTCTGACTTCCTGGATCAGGCCTTTTGGTACTTCGCGTACGAAGCGTGAAACCTTATTGTAGGTTTCGCTGCCGTACAGGCGTCGGGTTTCTGCGTAGGTCATCACCAGGTTTTGCATGGCGCGGGTAATGCCTACGTAGGCCAGGCGTCGTTCCTCTTCGAGGCGACCGGGCTCTTCCAGGCTCATTTTGTGCGGGAACAGGCCTTCTTCCATGCCTACCAGGAACACGTACGGGAACTCCAGGCCTTTGGCGCTGTGCAGCGTCATCAGTTGGATGCCGTCTTCATGTTCTTCGGCCTGGGTATCGCCAGCCTCCAGTGAGGCATGCCCGAGGAAGGCGGCCAATGGCGACAGCTCTTCGTCTTCGTCATTGTTCTCAAAGTTGCGTGCTGCGCTGACCAGCTCCTCAAGGTTTTCTACCCGGGCCTGGCCTTTTTCGCCTTTTTCCGCCTGATGGTAGGCAATCAGCCCGCTTTGCTCGATCACGGTTTGCGTCATCAGATGCAGAGGCATGTCCATGACTTTTGCCGCGAGGTTTTCGATCAGTTCCATAAAGCCGGCAATGGCACCCGAAGCACGGCCCGGCAGGGCTTTATTGGCGATCAGCTGGCGCATTGCTTTCCACATCGACACGTCGCTGTGACGTGCGTGTTCGCGAATGGCTTCGACGGTTTTTTCACCAATGCCGCGGGCAGGTACGTTAATCACCCGCTCCAGCGCCGCATCATTGCCACGACCTTCGAGCAGGCGCATATAGGCCATGGCATTTTTGATTTCCGCGCGTTCGAAGAAGCGCTGGCCGCCATAGATGCGGTAAGGGATGCGCTCGCGCAGCAAGGCTTCTTCAAGCACCCGCGACTGGGCGTTGGAACGGTACAAGATGGCGATATCGCTATGGGCGATGCCGGTTTTCAGAGCGCTTTCGATGGTTTCGACCACGTAGCGCGCTTCGTCATGTTCGTTGAACGCGGCGTACAGATTGATGGCTTCGCCTTCGCCGCCGTCAGTCCACAGCTCTTTGCCCATGCGCCCGGTGTTGTTGGCAATCAGGGCATTGGCCGCTTTGAGGATGCCCGCCGTGGAGCGGTAATTTTGCTCCAGACGAATGGTCTCGGCATCCGGGAAGTCGGTTGAGTACTGATAGATGTTTTCGATTTTTGCGCCGCGCCAGCCGTAGATCGACTGGTCGTCATCACCGACCACCATCAGGCTGTCGCCGCCCTGGGCCAGCAACCGTAGCCAGGCATATTGCACGGCGTTGGTATCCTGGAATTCGTCTACCAGGATGTGCCGGAAGCGTTTCTGGTAATGCGCCAGCAAGCCCGGGTTGTCGCGCCACAAATCAAGGGCACGCAGCAGCAGCTCGGAAAAATCGATCACACCGGCGCGTTGGCACGCGACCTCATAGGCCTCGTAAATATTGCGCATGGTGGCCAGGAACAAGTCGCCGCTGGCCTGGATATGTTTGGGGCGAAGGCCTTCGTCTTTTTGACCGTTGATAAACCACTGGGCCTGACGTACGGGCCAGCGTTGTTCATCCAGCCCCAGCTCACGGATCACACGCTTGACCAGGCGTTGCTGGTCGTCGCTGTCGAGGATCTGGAATGTCTGGCTAAGGCCGGCTTCTTGCCAGTGAGCCCGCAGCAGACGGTGAGCCAGGCCGTGGAAGGTGCCGACCCACATGCCTGCCGGGTTGATACCCATCAACTGCTCGATGCGGTGGCGCATCTCGGCAGCGGCCTTGTTGGTGAACGTCACCGACAGCACGGAGTGTGGGGACGCGTTTTCGACCTGGATCAGCCAGGCGATACGGTGCACCAGCACACGGGTTTTGCCGGAACCAGCGCCGGCCAGGACCAACTGACGCCCGACACTGGCCGTGACGGCCTGACGTTGGGCATCGTTGAGAGAATTTAACAAGAGAGAGAGATCATCGCGCATCGGGGCATTTTAGGGGCTGTTGGTGTTTCATTGCTAGCTGCGTGGCCGCCTTGGGCCGAGCGGTCTAAAAGCCGGACAATAAATGTGCCTGGCTGATTTCATCCATTTAATAGCGCCTGTGCGTTTGGTCACGGGCATTGCTTGTGTATGCTCGGGCGACTTTTTGGCTCATCTACTGATAAGAATTTCGCCGATGGTTCAGAGTTTAAATTCGCCGGGTATTTTTTTCGGCATAGGCATCGGTTTTTTCCTGCTGGCGGGCGGCCTGGGATGGCAGGTCAAGCGGATCAGGCAACGGCGCATGGTGCGCCGCTTGCGGCATCAAGGTTTGCGCGAAGATTTGCAGCAAGCGAATGTCCGTAGTGAGCAACTCAATACCGAGCTTGCCTATGAGGTCGAGCAGCGCCGTTTGAGCGAAGCGCGGGTGCGCCACCTGACCCGTTTTGATGAGCTGACCGGGCTGGCCAACCGCCTTCTGTTCAAGGAACGCCTGGAGGAGGCTAGCCAGCGTGTACGCCAGGGCTCGTGCAACCTGACGTTGCTGCACATCAATCTCGATCGTTTCAAATTGCTCAATGACAATTTCGGGCATGAGCTGGCGGACCATGTGCTGCAAAAAATGGCCGAACGCATCACCAAGGCCTTGCCTGAGGCCGACACCATTGCGCGCCTGTCGGGTGATGAATTTGCAGTGCTGTTTGATGCCTATAACAGCCTGACCAGCCTGGCGCGGGTCGCGACCCGGCTGCTGGACAAGCTCGGTCGGCCGCTGGTGGTGGATGGCCATGAGCTGGTCATCAGTGTGTCAATGGGCATCAGCATGTTGCCCGACAGCGCGCGCGATATTGCCAGCCTGGTCCATCAGGCCAACAAGGCCATGCAGCAGGCCAAGCACCTGGGCGGCGGCAGGTTTCAGTTCTACAGTGACAGCCTGCATGGCAGCTCCCTTGAACGGCTGCAGCTGGAAAACCAACTGCGCAAAGCCATTAGCGAACGCCAGCTCAACGTGTTCTATCAACCCAAGCTGTGCCTGGCCACAGGGCGTCTGCACGCCGCCGAAGCGTTGGTGCGCTGGGATCACCCGCAACTGGGTAATGTGCCGCCAGGCAACTTTATTGTCCTTGCCGAAGAGACCGGCCTGATCAGCGCCATCGGTGAATTTGTACTGCGCGAAGCCTGCCGGCAAGCGTGTGAATGGCAACGAGCAGGGCTGGCGCCAATACGGGTATCGGTGAACTTGTCGGGGCATCAGTTGCGCCAGGGCAAGCTGGTCAGCCTGGTGCGCCAGGTACTTGAAGAAACCGGGCTGGCGCCGCACTGCCTGGAACTGGAACTGACAGAAAGCCAGTTGCTCGACAATGTTGAATACGTCATCGCTACCTTCCAGCAATTGCATGAACTGGGGGTGAAGCTGGCAATCGATGATTTTGGCACCGGCTATTCATCGCTCAGTTACCTCAAGCGATTTGCGGTGGATTACGTAAAAATCGATAAAACGTTTATTCACGGCGTGGGCCGTTGCAGCGAAGACGAGGCCATCACCCTCGCAATTATTGCCATGGCCCACAGTCTGGGCCTTAAAGTGGTGGCAGAAGGCGTTGAAAACGAGGCGCAGCTGGCATTTCTCAAGACTCGCCAGTGCGACGAAGTGCAGGGCTATTTGATCAGTCGTCCGATAAACGCAGTGCAATTCAGCGATTTACTGCGTAACGGTGTAGTGGTCTTGTAGTGCCAAAAAGGGCTACATGGCCCTCAAGCGGCTTGAATCAAGGGAGATAACTGGATAGTTGATGGCGTATTGGCTGGGCAGAAAACGAATTCTTGTAGTATAACTACAAGATTGCTACATCCCCGGCGCCCGCCGCTTACAGACCGAGTCCTGCCCTTTGAACCTGCTGCAACATATTGCCCAGTCACGCCACCTGTTACGTAAATCGGAACTCAAGGTCGCCGATCACGTGCTGCTTGATCCTGCGGCTGTAATGCACAGTTCCATGGCCGACCTTGCCCACAGTGTCGGAATCAGCGAGCCGACCATCGTGCGTTTTTGCCGGGCGATAGGCTGTTCCGGGTTTCAGGACCTGAAGCTCAAGCTGGCGCAAAGCCTGGCGGCCGGCGCCAGTTTTGGTCAGTTCGCGATCCATGAAGACGATTCGGTAGCGGACTACAGCCTGAAAATTTTCGACACCACGCTGCATACCTTGATGGACGTGCGCGAGAAACTCGATCCGATAGCGCTGCAGCGTGCCGTGACGGCCATGTCGCAAGCGCAGCGTGTCGAGTTTTATGGGTTTGGTGCCTCGGGCGCGGTTGCGGCGGATGCCCAGCACAAGTTTTTCCGTCTGTTGCTGACCGCGGCGGCCTATTCCGACCCGCATATGCAAGCGATGTCGGCCGTGACCTTGAAGCCTACCGACGTGGCGATCTGCATTTCCCAGTCGGGCCGTTCCAAAGACTTGCTGATCACCGCCAACCTGGTGCGTGAAAGCGGCGCGACCCTGATTACCTTGTGCCCGAGCCAGACGCCGCTGGCGGAGCTGGCAACCGTCAATCTGGCGATCGATGTGCATGAAGACACCGAAATCTATACCCCGCTGACCTCGCGTATTGCCCACCTGGTAGTGATTGACGTGTTGGCAATGGGTGTTGCCATGGCCCGAGGCCCGAGCCTGGTCAACCACCTCAAGAGCGTCAAGCGCAGCCTGCGCAGCTTGCGCCTGTCGCCTAAATCACTGAAAAGCCACGAAGATTAAAAGCGCACAACATCTTCTGTGGGAGCGGGCTTGCTCGCGATAGGGAATGCCGCCGTGTGACAGACACACCGCAGCGCCTGAATCGCGAGCAAGCCCGCTCCCACGCAGAGCTCACATTCAGCGTTCATCCCCCTGTCATCCCACCTTCGCCAAGTCGTCATAAACAAGGTGCATCGTAAAGCTCCCGTACACGCCTTGGGAGACTCGAAATGGCTCAGCCTTACGAAGAACGCAATAGCGCCGTCAAAACCCGCCGTCAGCAAGAAGACCAGCGCCGCATGGCCTTCCGTCGCGCGATTGAAGACCATACGAGCCAGCGCCAACTGCGTCTGGAAACCTCTGATTACCCTGACCTCGGGTCGATCAACTACTGGCAGTCTGCGTCGGCAAGTGACCGTCGAAGCGCTCAACCAACGCGCTGATTTGCAGGCGCTCACTGCGAATAAACCCCAGAAATGCATGCGCTACCGGTGACAGGCGCTTGGCCTTGGCCTGCACCACGCACCAGCTGCGATACAGCGGCAACTCCTCGACCGGCAGTTCGCACAGCAGGCCGGTCGCCAGCTCCAGGCTGACGGCGTGGCGGGTCAATAACGCCACGCCCAACCCGGCTACCGCGCACTCGCGCTGCGACTCGTTGGACGACACTTCCAGCGTCTGATTGAAGTGCACGCGCTTTTCCTTGAAATACTCCTCACACGCCATGCGCGTGCCCGAACCCTGCTCGCGCATCAGCAAGGTATAAGGCTCCAGATCCTGCAAATGCAGCGGACCCCGGTTGCACAACGGATGATCAGCGGGAGCCACGGCCACAATCGGGTTGTTCAGAAACGGCAAGAATTCCAGGCCCATGTCCTGGGGCACCATCGACATGATCACCAGATCATCGCGGTTATCTGACAGCCGACGAACGGCCTGCGCCCGGTTGACCACCGTCAGTTGCAAATTGACTTCCGGATGCTGGCGCTTGAAGGCCGCAAACAGATGCGGCACAAAATATTTCGCGCTCGACTCTACGGCCAGTTTCAACTGGCCTTGCAATGACCCGAGCATGTCGGAAAGTTGCATGTCGAGGTTTTCCAGCCGGCCGAAAATATCCCGACTGGCCAACTGAAGCGCTTCAGCGGCTTCGGTCATGTACAGCTTTTTGCCGACGTACTCGAACAATGGTTGGCCAACCAGCTCTTCAAGCTGACGAATTTGTAGACTTACGGCGGGTTGCGTCAGCGACATTTCTTCTGCTGCGCGGCTGTAAGAACGCAAATCACAGACTTCGTTAAACACCTGTAATTGGCGAAAAGTGATACGCATCAATGACTTACGCATTTTTATAAAATTATCCGAAGCGACAAGTTATCTGACTATAAGTTGTTACTTATGCACAACCCAAGAATTATTGATTTTTGTTTATCACTGCGTGGGTCTAGTGTGACGACACAACGGTTCAGACACATTTGGACACGTGCCGACCTGGTCTAGCAGGTCGTTTGTTCCATGGGCTTTAGGGAAAATCCAAGTGATAAAAAAGATCCTGATCGCCAACCGCGGAGAAATCGCCGTCCGCATCGTGCGTGCCTGCGCCGAGATGGGGATTCGCTCTGTAGCGGTCTATTCCGAAGCTGATCGGCATGCCTTGCACGTCAAGCGCGCCGACGAAGCACACAATATCGGCGAAGACCCGCTGGCCGGTTATTTGAATCCGCGCAAGCTGGTGAACCTGGCGGTTGAAACCGGTTGTGATGCTCTGCATCCCGGTTACGGTTTTTTGTCAGAAAACGCTGAGTTGGCTGATATCTGCGCCGAGCGCGGGATCAAGTTCATCGGTCCGGCCGCTGAAGTCATTCGCCGTATGGGCGACAAGACTGAAGCGCGTCGCAGCATGATCAAGGCCGGTGTGCCGGTCACGCCGGGCACTGAAGGCAACGTTGCCGACATCCACGAAGCCTTGATTGAAGGCGAACGCATTGGCTACCCGGTGATGCTCAAGGCCACCTCGGGTGGTGGCGGTCGCGGCATTCGTCGCTGCAACAGCCGTGAAGAACTCGAGCAAGCCTTCCCGCGGGTGATCTCGGAAGCGACCAAGGCCTTTGGTTCGGCCGAAGTGTTCCTCGAAAAATGCATCGTCAACCCCAAGCATATCGAAGCGCAAATTCTCGGCGACAGCTTTGGCAACGTGGTGCATCTGTTTGAGCGCGACTGCTCGATCCAGCGTCGCAACCAAAAGCTGATCGAAATCGCCCCGAGCCCGCAGCTGACCCCGGAACAGCGTGCCTATATCGGCGACCTGTCTGTGCGCGCAGCCAAGGCCGTGGGTTACGAGAACGCCGGTACCGTGGAGTTCCTGCTCGCCGAGGGCGAGGTGTACTTCATGGAGATGAACACTCGGGTGCAGGTGGAGCACACCATCACCGAAGAAATTACCGGCATCGACATTGTTCGTGAACAGATTCGTATCGCCTCTGGCCTGCCGCTCTCGATCAAGCAGGAAGACGTGCAGCATCGCGGCTTTGCCCTGCAGTTCCGGATCAACGCCGAAGACCCGAAAAACAACTTCCTGCCCAGTTTCGGCAAGATCACCCGTTACTACGCGCCCGGCGGCCCCGGTGTACGTACCGACACGGCGATCTACACCGGCTATACCATCCCGCCGTATTACGACTCTATGTGTCTGAAACTGGTGGTGTGGGCCCTGACCTGGGAAGAAGCAATGGACCGTGGTTTGCGCGCCCTCGACGACATGCGTCTGCAAGGGGTCAAAACCACCGCCGCGTATTACCAGGAAATCCTGCGTAACCCGGAATTCCGTAGTGGCCAGTTCAACACCAGCTTCGTAGAAAGCCACCCTGAGCTGACCAACTACTCGATCAAGCGCAAACCCGAAGAGTTGGCCCTGGCCATCGCTGCCGCCATCGCCGCCCACGCAGGCCTGTGAGGAAAAGAATAATGAGCAAGAAGATTTTCGTAACTGACACCATCCTGCGTGACGCCCACCAGTCGCTGCTGGCCACCCGCATGCGCACTGAAGACATGCTGCCGATCTGCGACAAGCTCGACAAAGTCGGCTACTGGTCCCTGGAAGTCTGGGGCGGCGCGACCTTTGATGCCTGCGTGCGTTTCCTCAAGGAAGATCCGTGGGAGCGTCTGCGCCAACTGCGTGCCGCCTTGCCCAACACGCGTCTGCAAATGTTGCTGCGCGGCCAGAACCTGCTGGGCTATCGCCATTACAGCGACGACGTGGTCAAAGCCTTCGTCGCCAAAGCAGCAGTCAACGGCATCGACGTGTTCCGCATCTTCGACGCCATGAACGACGTGCGTAACCTGCGTGTGGCCATCGAGGCGGTCAAAGCTGCCGGCAAGCATGCCCAGGGCACCATCGCCTATACCACCAGTCCGGTACATACCACCGAGGCGTTTGTGGCGCAGGCCAAGCAGATGGAAGCCATGGGCTGCGACTCGGTCGCCATCAAAGACATGGCTGGCCTGCTGACGCCGTACGCCACGGGCGAACTGGTCAAGGCGCTGAAAGCCGAAATCACTCTGCCGATCTTTATTCACTCCCATGACACCGCCGGTCTGGCTGCCATGTGCCAGCTCAAGGCTATCGAGAATGGCGCAGACCACATTGATACCGCGATCTCCAGCTTTGCGTGGGGCACCAGCCACCCGGGCACCGAGTCGATGGTTGCCGCGCTCAAAGGCAGTGAATACGACACCGGTCTCGATCTGTCGCTGTTGCAGGAAATCGGCATGTACTTCTACGCAGTGCGTAAGAAGTATCACCAGTTTGAAAGCGAATTCACCGCTGTAGATACCCGTGTTCAGGTTAACCAGGTGCCGGGCGGGATGATTTCCAACCTTGCCAACCAGCTCAAAGAGCAGGGTGCGCTGAACCGCATGAGCGAAGTGCTGGCCGAAATCCCGCGTGTGCGTGAAGACCTCGGTTACCCGCCGCTGGTGACACCGACGTCGCAAATTGTGGGTACTCAGGCATTCTTCAACGTATTGGCGGGTGAGCGTTACAAAACCATCACCAACGAAGTGAAGCTCTACCTGCAAGGCGGCTACGGCAAGGCGCCGGGCGTGGTCAACGAGCAACTGCGTCGTCAGGCCATTGGCAACGAAGAGCTGATCGACGTACGCCCTGCGGACCTGCTAAAGCCCGAAATGGTCAAGCTGCGTGCTGAAATTGGTGCCCTGGCCCAGTCGGAAGAAGACGTACTGACCTTCGCCATGTTCCCGGATATCGGTCGCAAGTTCCTTGAGGAGCGCGCTGCAGGCACTCTGACCCCAGAAGTGCTGCTGCCTATCCCTGAGGCTGGCGGTGTCACCAAGGCGAGCGGTGAGGGCGTGCCGACCGAGTTCGTGATCGACGTGCACGGTGAGAGCTATCGCGTTGACATAACCGGTGTGGGCGTCAAGGCTGAAGGCAAGCGTCACTTCTACCTGTCCATCGATGGCATGCCGGAAGAGGTGGTGTTCGAACCCCTCAACGAATTTGTTGGTGGCACCTCAAGCAAGCGCAAGCAGGCCAGCGAGCCAGGCCATGTGAGCACGGCAATGCCGGGCAACATCGTTGATGTACTGGTCGCTGTAGGCGATGTGGTCAAGGCGGGTCAGTCGGTACTGATCACCGAAGCGATGAAAATGGAAACTGAAGTCCAGGCCGGCATCGCAGGCAAAATCGTCACCATCCATGTAATCAAGGGTGATCGCGTTAATCCGGGCGAAATTCTGATCGAAATCGAAGCCTGATACTGTCTTTGATGTAAACGCTTTAAACCTCGGGGGGGCATGTGCTCCCCTTTTTTTTGCTCTTGAATTGAGGCTTTTTCGCAGGTTCGATTCAAGGAATCTGGCGACGACAAGGCTGGAAAAGCGCCTGTAGCGCCTAGCAAGTAGGGCGAGGTGTGGTGTGCCCGTACGAGGCGTTAGACATAAGTCGCTGAGCCATGGTGTTTCAGGTGCATCGCGCTGCTACGAGTGTTTGCGCTTCTCCCTGTGCAACAGGGGTATCAAGCGGTCGCGTAGCGCAAATGTGTTTATTCCAAGCACAAAAACGCCCAGCAGTCCTTGCTGGGCGTATTGATCAAATTTTATACAGCTGTGGCTCTGCATTCTTCCAGGGTCTTTATTTGGCCGCTTTCTGGTTGGTTATCCAATGCCAGCCATTTTTCGAACCCTGCCGCTAGTGGGGGCCATTCCGTACTAATAATGCTGTACCACGTGGTATCACGGTTTTTGCCTTTAACCACCATATGGTGGCGGAAAACGCCTTCGTATGTGTACCCCAATCGTACTGCAGTACGCTTCGATCTTGCGTTATCGTTGTTGCACTTCCATTCCAGACGCCGGTTGCCCAGGGCGAAGGCTTCCTTGGCGAGCAGGTAGACCGCCTCCGTGCTTTTCGGTGAGCGTTGCATGGGTGCGCCAAAGGCGACGTGGCCGATCTCGATACGCCCGTGCTCCGGGACGATGCACATCAGGCTAAGCAAGCCTTGTGCCTCACCGCTGGGCTTGTCGATAACGGCATAGAAATGTGGATCACGGCTATCGGCATGCTTTTGCAGCCAAGCGTCAAAGGTCGGACGCTCGTTAAATGGACCGTAGGGCAGGTAGTCCCACAGCTTGGGATCGGCCTGCGGCCCTTGTAAGGCTAGCCATAGTTCATCGCCATGACGTTCGGGGTCGAGCTTTTCCAGACGAATGAATCGCCCTTCGAGGGTGCGGGTATCCGGGGTTTTAGCCGCCAGCCAACGTTCTAGAGAGTCGGGCATTGCGCGTTCCTTATTTATGACAAGGTTTTGCGAAACTGGATAAAGCCGGGGCGCTCGCCAATGCGCTCATACAACTGAATAGCCGTGGCGTTGGTTTCCTGGGTGAGCCAATGCACTTTGCAGCAGTCCTTGGCGCGGGCGGCTGCGTATACATGCTCGATTAACTGACGACCCACCCCCTTGCCGCGCACATCGGGACTGACAAACAGGTCTTGAAGATAGCAGGCGTCTTTGATGCTCCAGTTGGTGCGGTGATAAACGCACTGCACCATGCCCACCGCTTTGTCGTCTTGCCAGGCCAGGGCCAGGGTGGTCGGTTCTGCCGGGTCGAGAAAACGCGCCCAGGTGGATTGGCTGATTTCGTCGGATAGCTCGGTTTTGTAGAAGCGCAAGTAAGCTTGCCAAAGTGGTAGCCACTGTTCGCGATCGGTGGCGGTGGCAGTTTTGATCTGGATTTGAGCCATTTTCAGTTATTCCTTAACCATTAAATGAGCGAGTGCGTGGTCTTGCGGGTTGGGGTTGGCCAGCAGGCCCTGGCGCACACCAGCCTGGTCGCGGGCGTCGCGGTTCTGGCTGAGTTTGCGTTTGCCTTGCAGGCGGGTGATAGGCAGGCGAAAGCCCACAATGGCCTTGAGCATGCTGTCGACATAGTCGGCGGGGGCGTCGCTGACAGCCCAGGGCGCGGGGCGATTGGCTTCATGCCTGTCGCTCAGGCGGCTGACCAGTGCCAGCAAACGTTCGGCATCATCGAACACCTCGGCCATGCCATAAGCGTGTACGGCCAGGTAATTCCAGGTGGGTACGGCTTTTCCGTGGTCGGCCTTGCCTGGGTAAAAGGTAGGGCTGATATAGGCCTGTTCGCCGGCAAAGATCACCAGTGCTTCCGTGCCTTGGGCCAGGTCCTGCCAGTGTGGATTGGCCCGGGCCAGGTGCCCGTACAATGTGCCGCACGGGCCTTCGTCGGGGTTCAACAGCATAGGCACATGACTGGCGAGCAGGCCCTGGCTGGCATGTGTGACCAGCACGGGCAGGGGGGAGGCCTGCATCTGCTGGTGCAGGATTTTAATGTCGTCTACGGCGAAGGCGCGGGGTACGTACATGGAAATTATCCTTGGCGATTGGCTTTATCCTAGGCAGGCTATTGGTTGGTTGTAAGAGCCATTAATGGTCAATTTCATAGGTCCAATCCATGAAGGATTCAGTTCTTTCCATCGCCTTCAACCCCGCCGGGATCGAGCTTGATCCCAAAAAGGGTCTGAGCCGCCAGCTGTATCTGGCATTGCGCCAACGTGTGCTGGATGGTCGTTTGAATGGCGGCTCGCGCTTGCCCGCCAGCCGTGACATGGCCGGTGCCTTGGGGATTTCCCGCAATAGTGTGATGCGGGCCTATGACCAGTTGTATGCCGAAGGATTTATTGAGGGGAGAGTTGGGGACGGTACCTATGTCGCCAAATTGCCAGAAAAAGCCCTGCCGCTAAAAAAGTTGTCCACCAACTTACCCACAGGCTTTTCAACAGGCTTATCCCCAGGGTTATCCACAAAACAGCCTGAAATACCTGTAATTACATCCAGTAAAGTTATCCACAGCACGGCTCTGAGCAGGGTTGCAACCCATGCATTGGACCTGCCACCCAGTGGTGTTCCCCGCGCATTTCGGGTGGGTGTTCCGGCGTTCGACTTATTCCCTTTCGAGGTATGGAGCAAGCTGCAGGCGGCTTTTTGGCGTAAGCCGGAGTTGCAGCACCTGTGCTACGGCGATCCTGCAGGTGATGAGCGTCTGCGTGCATTGATTGCGGCTTATTTGCGTACTTCACGAGGTTTATCGTGTACGGCTGAGCAAATTTTGATCACCAGTGGCGCGCAGCAAGGAATTAGCCTTTGTGCACAGCTGCTGGTGGAGCCGGGCGAAGGGGTGGCTGTGGAAAACCCCGGCTATCGCGCAGCTGCCTATGCCTTTGCGATTGCCGGGGCGAATGTGCAGGGCGTGGCGGTGGATCAGGACGGTATGGACTGTTCGGCGCTGGCGCATTTGAGCAACTGCCGGCTGGCCTATGTCACGCCCTCCCATCAATACCCCAGCGGGGTCACCATGAGCCTGGCCCGGCGCCTGGAACTGCTGGCCTGGGCCGAGCGTACAGAGGGCTGGATTGTCGAAGACGACTACGATGGCGAGTACCGCTATAGCGGTGCGCCGCTGGCCCCGCTGGCAGCACTGGACCGCAGCGGGCGGGTGATTTATGTCGGTACCTTCGGCAAGGTGGCGTTTCCGGCGTTGCGCCTGGGGTATCTGGTGCTGCCCAAGGGGCTGATCGAGCCGTTTGCCCGCCGGCGCTCGCTGGATATGCGCCATTCGGAGGTCGGCACTCAGGCGGTGATGGCCGAGTTTATGGCGGCGGGGCATTTTCAGCGGCATATACGGCGGATGCGTCGCGCGGCTTTGAGTCGCCGTGATGTGTTGCTGGCCAACTGGCCACAGGGGTTGGCGGAGGTTGGGGCCATGCCGGGTATCGCGGCGGGCTTGCATGTGGCGGTGCCGGTGGCGAGTTTGGCTCGTGAGCAGCAACTGCTGGCGCAGGCCCGGGCAGTGGACGTGGAGATCAACGGGCTGAGCAGTTATTGGTTACAGGATTCGAGTGAGCCTGTGGATAACCGCGCGGGATTGGTGTTGGGGTTTGCAGCGGTACCCGAAGTGGAGATCAAGGCGGCGCTGGAGCGGCTGGGCAAGGTGTGGAATGGCAGCCGTTGAACCTGTGGGAGCGGGCTTGCTCGCGAGGGGGGCACCGCATTAATTCAGACAGACCGCACCGGCTGAATTGCGAGCAAGCCCGCTCCCACAGGAAGGGCTTGATCATTGCGCGCTTTCAAACCCCTCCAGCACATTCACCGCATTCACGCCGATTTCCTCTACGGCGTAACCACCTTCCATCACAAATAGTGTCGGTTTGCCCAGCCGCGCAATACGCTCACCCATGCGCAGGTAGTCCGGGCTGTCGAGTTTGAATTGGGAAATCGGGTCGTTCTTGAATGTATCCACACCCAGCGAAACCACGATTACGCCAGCGTCATAGCGCTCGATTTCAGCGCAGGCCAATTCCAGCGCCGCGCTCCAGCGATCCCAGGCCGAACCCGCAGCCAGCGGGTAGTTGAAGTTGAAGCCTTCCCCGGGCCCTTCCCCCAGTTCGTCTTCGTAGCCCAGAAAGAACGGAAACTCGGCCTCAGGATGGCCGTGAATCGAGGTAAACAGCACGTCGTTACGTTCATAGAAAATCGACTGCGTACCATTACCGTGATGGTAATCAACGTCGAGGATAGCCACCTTGCTGTGGCCTTGATCGAGAAAGGCCTGGGCTGCTATGGCGGCGTTATTCAGGTAGCAGTAACCGCCCATCAAGTCGCTGGCGGCGTGATGCCCCGGTGGCCGGCAAAGTGCGAAAGCACTGTGGGCGCCGTTTTGAATTTCGGCTTGGGCAGTCAGGGCTACTTGCGCTGCACTGTAAGCCGCTTGCCATGTGCCCGCAGTAATCGGCGCTCCGCCGTCGAAGCTGTAATACCCAAGCTGGCCATGCAGGCTGGTGGGCAGAACGGCACGTAAAGTACGGGCAGGCCAGGTATAAGGCAGCAAGTCACCGTCGCGGCCATGTTGGGCCCAGCGGTCCCAGGCACCCTGGAAAAAGTCCAGGTAGGCCGCACTGTGAATCCGCTCGATAGGCCCGCGGCCGAAGTCTTGCGGGGCGCTCACTGGGCCGAGTTCACGGGTTTGTACACGTTGCAAAATATGGTCGGCCCGTGATGGCATTTCAAAGCAGGGCAACAGTTGCCCGTCCATCAACTCACAGCGGCCATGATGCAGGTGGTGATCGTCCGAATAGATCGTCAGCATTGTCTTGTTCTCCCAGGGCATGAGCGGTTGGCTACAGTCTTGCGGCGCCGGGGGTTTGAGAGAACGGCAGGAGCGGCCAAAAGGAGATGTATGTGGCCAAAATGGTTGACCGTAATTGGCCCCTGCCCATCCCCTCTGAATCAGGCCCGGAACTGGCTGGGTGCAACCCCGCTCCAGCGCACGAAGGCATGGCGGAAGCTCGCGGTTTCACTGAAACCCAGGGTCTCGGCAATCTTGTAAATGGGCCATTCGGTTTCGTTGAGCAGCAGCTTGGCGCGCTCAAAACGCAGGTCATCGAGCAGCGTCTGGTAGCTGCAACCCATATCGTGCAAGTGGCGGCGCAGGGTGCGCGGCGAGCAGTTCATGTGCTCGGCCAGCCCTTCGAGGCCGGGGGCTGCATGCAGTTGTGCGGCCAGCAACTGGCGGATGCGTTCCAGCCAGGTTTGTCTCCCGGTGAACTCCAGATTCTGTTTGCGGCAACGCTCGGCCATCGCTTGATGGGTCACCGCATCGGCCAGTGGCAAAGGCTGGTCGAGCCATCGCTTGGCGAAGGCGAAAGCATTGCTGTCGGCATCGAACTGACGCGGGCAATCGAAGCTTTGCCCGTAGCTGGCGTGGTAGTCGGGTGCGCTGTGGATAAAGCGTGCACCCAATAGCGGCAGCGATTGGCCTAGCAAGTCTTCGCATATAACCTTGAGCGAAACCAGGCATAGCTCGGTATTGAACACCGCCATTTGCGGGCTCTCGGCATAGCCATTGGCACAGAACCGGACCTGTTCGCCCTCGACCTCCAGGCTCAGCTCAAAAAGTGTTCCCAGCAGCGCCGGGTAGCGTAAAGCTAGACGCAATGCGTCACCTAAGGTGGCACTGGTGAGTAGGGCGTAACCGAGTATGCCGTAGGACGACACATGCATGCGTCGCCCTAGTTCAAGGCCGATTTCGCGGCGCAGAGCCACGGCATTGGCGCACACGCGCATTTCCTGATTGGTGGTGATGCGAGTGTCTGCACGGCTCAGGTCCGCCGCCCGAATGCCGCTGCCGGCCAGCAGCATCTCGCTGGGCAAGCCTTCTGCGTTGAAGGTGCTGAGCACCAGGGATACGGCGTTGAGCGTTGTGAGATGGGAGTGGAGCATGCTCGTTTCCTGCCTGGGAGGTGCAGGAAGCGAGCAAGTTGTGTGCCGGGGGATGTACACCGAACCTGTAGCCGCTGCCGCAGGCTGCGATAAGGGCCGAAGGACCTTCAATCAAGGCGGGTCTGGTGCACAGTCCATCACAGCCTGCTAGAGCGGCTACATAGGCCGGGTTATGGGCTTTTAGGCCAGCTCCCCGCACACATCCAGTTCGATCAGGCGGCGCACCTCGGCCAGCGGCAGGTCAGCGCCAAGCAAGGCATGCAGTTTGCCGAACACGGCCTCGCGGGTCATTCCGCCACCTGACAGCACACCCGCCTCACGCAAGCGGCTGCCAGCTTCGTACACGTCCAGTTCTACACCGCCTTCATGGCATTGGGTAATGGCCACGATCACAATGCCATTTTCCTGTGCCCGTTGCAGACTGGCGAGAAAGTCCGGGTTGTCGCCAGGGCCGGTGCCACTGCCGAAACACTCCAGTACCAGGGCTTCGATCCCGCTGTTGAGCAAGGCATCGAGCTGGGCGGCGCCAATCCCTGGCACCAGTGGCAGCACGCCTACGCTGGCCTGGTGTTTGGGGTAGCTGTAGGCCAGTTCTGCCGGGAGGGTGCTGGCTTTGGCTCCGCCGCCGTTGCGTGTCAGCGTCACAAACGGGTTACGGCCAAAGCTGCGCACTTTGGCGCAGCGAGTTGGAGCCATCAGCTTGCCGTGGAAGTACAACTGCACGCCGTTAGGCTGGCCCTGGCCCAGCGCCTGCAAGGCACCGCTGATGTTTTCCCAGGCATCGCTGTCAGGTACGCCCGCTGGCAGCATGGAGCCGGTGAAGAGTACCGGTGCAGGCAAGCCCAGCAGTTGAAAGCACATCGCCGCAGCGCTGTAGGCCAGCGTGTCAGTGCCATGCAGGACCAGTACAGCATCGCAGCCATCCTGCTCGACCGCTTCGATGATCGCGCTGCGCAGGCGTAGCCAGTAGGCAGGCGTCATGTTGGCGCTGTCGATCAGCGGGCTCATTTCGCGAAAGGCCCATTGCGGTACTTGCAGCTGCGGTTGGCTGGCCAGGTGCTCGCGCATGCGTGCCTCAAAACCCGAGGCTGGTGCCAGACCGCTGGCGCTGGCCTGCATGCCGATGGTGCCGCCGGTGTAGAGCACCATGACGTGTTGGCAGGTGTGATGAGTGGCTGCGGTCATTATTGAGTCTCCATAAGCAAAAACGCGGCGGTTCTGGAGAACCGCCGCGTCAAGTATCAGCGTTTTGTTTCGTCGACCTGGGCGGCCGGCTTTGGCGGCCAGGCCTTTAGATCGAGATCCAGATCCGGGAATTTACTGGAATCGAAGACAGGTGTCTTGATCCCCGCGCGGCGCTGGTCATCGTAGTCCTTGAGCACGCGCATGCAGATCTTGAACAGCATCGCCAGCGCAACCAGGTTAACGAAGGCGAGCATGGTCATGGCAATGTCGGCGAAAGCGAAAACCGTTTGCAGGTTTTCGATCGACCCCCAAAAGATCAGCACCAGCACCAGTGCGCGATAACCCATCAGTGCTTTGCGGCTCTCTCCAACCAAAAAGCGCAGGTTGTTCTCGCCCAGGTAGTAGTTGTAGAGCATCGAGGTGAATACGAACAGCGCCAGGGCCATGCTGATAAAGACACGACCCCATTCGCCGACCACGGCTGCCAGGGAGTTCTGGGTCAGGGCAATGCCGTCGCCTTCAAAACCTGGGGTGTAGAAGCCCGACAACAGAATCAGCAAAGCCGTACAGGTGCAGATCACAAAGGTGTCGAGGAATACGCTGAATGCCTGCACCACGCCTTGGGCGATCGGGTGCTCAACATCGGCCACGGCAGCCACGTTCGGGGCGCTGCCCAGACCGGCTTCGTTGGCGAAGACGCCACGTTTGACGCCCATCACGATTGCACTGCCGATCAGGCCACCGAACACAGGGTCCAGGCCGAAGGCGCTCTTGACGATATGGCCCAGCATGGCGGGTACGTGGTCGAACTGCAGTACGATCACATACAGGGTGACCGCAATATAGGCCAGGGTCTTGACCGGTACCAGCAGGTCGGCTACCGAAGCGATACGCTTGATCCCGCCGATAAACACCAGGCCCAGCAGGATGGCGATGGCCAGCCCCGAGTAGTTGACCTTGAAGCCGAAGGCGTCTTGCAGCGAGTGGGTCACGGCATGGGCTTGCAGGCCCATGAAGGCAAAACCGAAGGTGATCAGCAACAGCACGGCCATCAGTTTGCCCATCCACACTTTGCCCAGGCCGTACTTCATATAGAAGGACGGGCCGCCGCGCAGTTGGCCTTCCGAATCACGACGCTTGTACAGCTGGCCCAGGGAGCATTCGATCAAGCTGCTGGACATGCCGACCAGGGCGGTCACCCACATCCAGAACACGGCACCGGGGCCACCCAGGGTAACGGCAATACCGACGCCGGCAATGTTGCCCGCGCCGACACGGCCGGCCAGGCTCAGCATCAATGCCTGAAATGAGCTCAGCTCACCGGCGCTGCTGCGCAGGCTGTCCTTGAAAACCGAAAACATGTGCAGAAAGTAACGAAACTGAACGAAACGCGAGCGGATCGTGAAGTAGCCACCGAGCCCGACCATGAGCACGATTAGCACTTTCCCTGAGAGGAAGTCATTGATGACTTCAAGCATGGATTATTCCTCGCTGTTTTTATCTGATGGCAACACGGCCGGATCGAAATATCGCGTTACACCTGCTTGAGCAAGGCATAAACGTAGGCGATCAATGTGACCCTGGCCATGTTGCTGCTTGGTTTACGATGCTGTTTCCGTGCTGACGATGGCCGCTGGTGCTGGGGCCGGGCACAGGAAGAGGGGCGGCACTATACCTAGGAGCGCAGGAAGCGTCTGCATAAGTGACTGAATTTTCATGTGTGAGTTGTCCGATATGGCTTTGTTTATTGTCAAATTGCCCTCACCCCAGCCCTCTCCCTGAGGGTCAAAGGGCTCGATTTGTGGCGTTAATCTGATCTGCTTTTGCCTTTAGTCTTCTCTCCCTCTGGGAGAGGGGGGAGGGGTTTCAAAATCCCAGGGCCAAAAAAAAGGGCCTGCAGACGTATCTGCAAGCCCTCAAAAGGTGAGAGGTGTCTAGTCCCTCGACCTGGTGAGCGTTGAGCGTGTTACAGCATCAGGCCTTGAGTGGCACCAGACGCGGAGCAATCATGTTTTCCGGGCGCAGGATGTCGTCGAGCATGGCGTCGTCGAGCAAGCCTTCTTCGCGCACCAGTTCCAGTACGCCGCGGCCGCTTTCAAGAGCGATACGGGCGATACGGGTGGCGTTTTCATAACCGATGTACGGGTTAAGTGCAGTCACCAGACCAATCGAGTGCTCGACCAGTTCACGGCAGCGCGCTTCGTTGGCCGTGATGCCGGTGATGCAGTGTTCGCGCAGCATGTCCATGGCGCGTTGCAGCAGACGAATCGAGTCGAAGATCTTGAACGCGATCAGCGGCTCCATAACGTTCAGTTGCAGCTGGCCACCTTCGGCAGCGATGGTCAGGGCCAGGTCGTTACCGATGATCTGGAATGCCACTTGGTTCACGGCTTCCGGGATAACCGGGTTGACCTTGCCTGGCATGATCGAACTGCCTGGCTGACGTGCTGGCAGGTTGATTTCGTTGATGCCGGTACGTGGGCCGCTGGACAGCAGGCGCAAGTCGTTGCAGATCTTCGACAGCTTGACCGCGGTACGCTTGAGCATGCCGGAGAACAGTACGAAGGCGCCCATGTCGGAGGTGGCTTCGATCAGGTCGGCCGCCGGTACCAGCGGGTGACCGCTGATGGTGGCCAGGCGGTTCACGGCCAGCATCTGGTAACGCGGGTCGGCGTTGATGCCGGTACCGATGGCGGTGCCACCCAGGTTCACTTCAGTCAGCAGCTCTGGTGCCAGGGTTTTCAGGCGAGCCAGGTCTTCACTCAATGTAGTGGCGAAAGCGCGGAACTCTTGACCCAGGGTCATTGGCACGGCGTCTTGCAGCTGGGTACGGCCCATTTTCAGGACGTGGCTGAACTCGGCGCCTTTGGCTGCAAACGACTGGATCAGGCTGTCGAGGCTGGCCAGCAGCGCGTCGTGACCCAACAACAGGCCCAGACGAATGGCCGTCGGGTAGGCGTCGTTGGTCGACTGCGCCATGTTGACGTCGTTGTTCGGGTGCAGGTATTGGTATTCGCCTTTCTGATGGCCCATGGCCTCCAGCGCGATGTTGGCGATCACTTCGTTGGCATTCATGTTGGTTGAAGTGCCAGCGCCGCCTTGAATCATGTCCACCACGAACTCTTCGTGGAAATCGCCGCGGATCAGACGTGCACACGCTTCGCTGATGGCAGCGTGCTTGGCGTCGCTCAGATGACCCAACTCGCGGTTGGCGTCAGCAGCGGCCTGTTTAACCATGGCCAGGCCCACAACCAGCTTCGGGTAATGCGAGATCGGAACGCCGGAGAGACGGAAGTTGTTCACCGCTCGCAGGGTCTGGATGCCGTAATACGCTTGAGCGGGTACTTCGAGTACGCCAAGCAGGTCTTTTTCGGTACGGAAAGATGCAGCGGAGGACATGATAGAAATCATCTCGATATGAACCCGGTCTGGGCCGGAACGCTGCGAATCCTAGGCCTGCAGACTATTTTGGGCCAATGCCTTTAAACACTAACCTATGCATAAACGGCATAATAGCGACGTGACGCGGCAGGCGCGTCGAGCGTGTGACCCATTTTGGTGCGCGTCCGGGAGGACTCGATGAATCTCGAAAGTAAATGGTTAGAGGACTTCAGTGCCCTGGCTGCTACCCGCAGTTTTTCCCAGGCAGCAGAGCGCCGTTTCGTCACTCAGCCGGCCTTTAGTCGGCGAATTCGCAGCCTTGAAGCGGCGCTTGGGCTGACCTTGGTGAATCGTTCCCGCACCCCGGTGGAGTTGACTGCGGCCGGTCAGCTGTTTTTGGTTACCGCACGTACGGTCGTCGAACAGTTGGGTGAGGTGCTGCGTCACCTTCATCACCTCGAAGGCGGGCAGGGTGAGGTCATGCAAGTGGCTGCCGCTCACTCCCTGGCCCTGGGTTTTTTCCCGCGCTGGATCGCCCAGTTGCGCAATGAAGGGCTGAACATCGCGACACGACTGGTTGCGACTAACGTCGGAGACGCGGTGCATGCTTTGCGCGAAGGTGGCTGCGATTTGATGCTGGCTTTTTACGATCCGGATGCGGCCTTGCAGATGGATCCTGAAATTTTCCCGTCCTTGCACCTGGGTAATACCGAAATGCTCCCGGTATGTGCTGCCGATGCCGACGGCAAGCCGCTTTTCGATCTGGAAGGCGATGTCAGCGTGCCATTGCTGGCCTATAGCGCTGGCGCATTTCTGGGCCGCTCGGTGAATTTGCTGCTGCGCCAGCGCAGCCTGCGCTTTACCACTATTTATGAGACCGCGATGGCCGATAGCCTTAAAAGCATGGCGCTCGAAGGGTTGGGCATCGCCTGGGTGCCGCATTTGAGCGTGCGTGCCGAGCTGGCGCGGGGCGAGCTGGTGGTGTGCGGTGGCCCGCAATGGCATGTGCCGCTGGAGATTCGCCTGTACCGCTGTGCCCTGGTACGCAAGGCCAACGTACGGTTGTTGTGGCGCAAGCTGGAAAGTGGAACTCAACCGGAGTGAATGGGTTTTTTGTTACGGGTTTTAAGGGGCTTTTTTTAGGTGCTGCTTTATGTTGGCGTAATTTTCACTGCTAAAGCTGAAGATAGAGCAAGCACCCTCCTCGCGGCCCGTTGCCATAAAGGTTGCACAGTGAGAAGGATCATTACGTTCGGGCTCACGATACAAGGCAACATCCTCATGGGTAGCGCCGAGGCAGTGCCCTATTTCATGGGCCACCACCGTTCGTCCAAGTGTTGTGGCGATTGCGATGTTGGCCTCTGGAATAGCCAGGCCCTCCACCCCCAACGAGGGCATGAGGAGTCCATCAATCAGGATCAGGTATAAATCGGCAGGTTTTCCGGCCCGCCGATGTTCAGCCATGTATGCAGCAAAGACGGCTTTAATGGCCGTGCTCAGCGCTTCAATAACTGGCTCAATATCCAGACGGTTATCTGAGAAGGACAGGTAGTCAAAATTTGTGATGTCGGGAATATTCCGCAGAAATACAACGTTAACCGAACGGCCAGTCATCTTTGATAGCTGGGGCGTAAAAATATCGAAAAATAAATATTTTAGGTGGCGATCGTTTTTCTGAAGAACAGTGTCATGAACAAATGTATATATATTGATCGGTTGCATTTTTAGTCTTCATTCAGGTGATGACTGGTAAGTCTGTTAGAGACTCCGGTCTTAGGGGGCATCACTTAAGAATGCTCTTATGTTGTCTCTGTTTTCCGGCGTGAAACGGTAACAATTACTTCGAAAAGTTGAAGCGTTGGGAAACATGAACGTTTCACACACGCTTCCCCATGGATTGTGGCCGAGTGATGCATTGTTGTGGGATGCATTGAAACTGTGGCCTACTTCATGGGCGATCACTTGATAGTGTTTAAGGCTGGCAATGACGGCGGGTTGTCCGGGGTAAGCGCAGCCCAGGGTGGTTTCGTTGAGCGGGGAGTGCGTAACCAGAATGTAGCGTTCGGTTTTACCCCACTTTAGCCCGTGTTGGTTTTTGTATCGGATGGCCGCCAACTCCCATCGATGAAGAACATCGTCTATGGACTGACTTTTATAGTTGAAGTCAGTCATGCCCTGCACGTTACGTATGTCCTTGAATATAAAAGATCGTTTTGTAATTGCCGTGATTTCGTCGGTAAACTCTTTGAAGTATGCACGCCCCAATGTGTTGATGGCGCGGTGCGGGACATCGTTGTGGATAAAAATATAAAGTGTGATCGGTTGCATGGGAAATATCCTTTTTATAAGGAGCCTGCAATCCTTGCAGGACTGTTTACGTTTTTGCTGTTACCGGTTTGAATTTAAGTGAAGACGTTAATTCCAGGTTTCGCCGTGGCTGGAATTCGTCGAGTTATGTCGTTTCTATCTCTGTGCGATGTAGGCGTGGCACCCGATGATCAGAGGCCGTAGCCGAGGAGGAGTGCGTTGACCTGCAGGTCAATAAAACCGGGGGATTCAGGATTATCCGATGTGCATGACAGATGGTCGTCAAAGGTGCTTTCAAGGCACATGTTTGGGGTATACTGCGCGGCCTTCGGCTGGCTTGACCGGCCTTAATTCCTATAACAAGCCACGTCGGATCCTCCACGTGGCTTGTTGTTTTTTGACGCGCCTGCGGGCGCCCAAGAGAAGAGGCGCGACGATGAGTGCACTGGTAGGCGTGATCATGGGCTCCAAGTCCGATTGGTCCACCCTCAGCCACACCGCCGATATGCTGGAAAAACTCGGCATTCCTTACGAAGTGAAAGTGGTCTCTGCCCACCGCACTCCGGATCTGCTGTTCCAGTATGCCGAAGAGGCCGAAGGCCGCGGGATCGAGGTCATCATCGCGGGTGCCGGTGGCGCAGCCCACCTGCCAGGCATGTGTGCAGCCAAAACCCATTTGCCAGTGCTCGGTGTACCGGTGCAGTCGGCGATGCTGTCGGGCGTAGACTCGCTGCTGTCGATAGTGCAAATGCCGGCGGGCATCCCGGTTGCAACCCTGGCCATCGGCAAAGCGGGCGCGATCAACGCTGCCCTGTTGTCGGCGAGCATCCTGGGCGCCAAGCATCCGCAGTTCCATACCGTTTTGAAAGCATTCCGTGCTGAACAGACAGACAGCGTGCTGGACAATCCAGACCCGCGCGTAGCCTGAGGTTTCTGACGATGAAAATCGGTGTAATCGGTGGCGGTCAATTGGGCCGCATGCTGGCTCTGGCGGGCACTCCGCTGGGGATGAACTTCGCTTTCCTGGATCCGGCTCCTGATGCCTGTGCCGCCTCGCTGGGTGAACACCTGCGTGCGGACTACAGCGACCCGGACCATTTGCGCCAGTTGGCTGACGAAGTCGACCTGGTGACGTTCGAGTTCGAAAGCGTTCCCGCTGAAACCGTGGCTTTCCTGTCGCAATTCGTCCCGGTATACCCGAGCGCCGAAGCGTTGCGCATTGCCCGCGATCGCTGGTTCGAAAAGAGCATGTTCAAGGATCTGGGCATTCCGACGCCGGCATTTGCCGACATCCAGTCCCAGGCTGATCTGGACGCAGCAGTGGCCACCATTGGCCTGCCTGCCGTGCTCAAGACCCGCACCCTGGGTTATGACGGCAAGGGCCAGAAAGTGCTGCGCACCCCTGCCGATGTCGTGGATACGTTTGCTGAACTGGGCAGTGTGGCGTGCCTGCTGGAAGGGTTTGTGCCGTTCACCGGCGAAGTGTCGCTGATTGCCGTACGCGGCCGTGATGGCGAAACGAAGTTCTACCCATTGGTACACAACACTCACGACAGCGGCATTCTCAAGCTGTCGGTTGCCAGTACCGATCACCCGTTGCAAGCCCTGGCTGAAGACTACTCCAGCCGTGTGCTCAAGCAGCTGGATTACGTTGGGGTGATGGCATTCGAATTCTTTGAAGTCGACGGTGGCCTCAAGGCCAACGAAATCGCCCCGCGTGTCCATAACTCCGGGCATTGGACCACCGAAGGTGCCGAGTGCAGCCAGTTCGAAAACCACTTGCGCGCCATCGCCGGCCTGCCGCTGGGTTCGACAGCCAAAGTGGGTGAAAGCGCCATGCTCAACTTCATCGGCAGCGTGCCGCCGGTTGAGAAGGTGATTGCGATTGCTGATTGCCATCTGCATCACTATGGCAAGGCGTTCAAGGTCGGCCGCAAAGTCGGTCACGCCAACCTGCGCTGCGCTGACATGGCGACGTTGCAAGCGCAAATCCTCAAGGTTGAAGCCCTGATCGACGAAGCGTAAATCGCTTTGTACGGAACCATTGGGTTGTCGCTGCTCTCTGATGGCGTGATGCCAAAGTGCTGACTAGGCTTTGGTTGTAACGCCATTTAATTTTGAGGGAGCGTCCATGGGCATCATCGGAACCATTTTTATCGGCTTGATCGTTGGCCTGCTGGCTCGTTTCCTGAAACCGGGTGACGACAGCATGGGCTGGATCATGACCATCCTGCTGGGTATCGGCGGTTCGCTGGCGGCTACCTATGGTGGTCAGGCGATTGGTATCTACAAGGCAGGCGAGGGTGCCGGCTTTATAGGTGCCGTGGTGGGTGCCGTGATCTTGCTGGTGATCTACGGCCTGGTGTCGAAAAAGTCCTGATTAAACGCTTTGGCTCTCTCTGCGCCAGCCGCAGAGAGGGTTAAACTGCGCGCGTTCAATCCTTCTTTTATCGAGCCTTGCATGCGCCGTCTTCTACTGACTTTTCTTTTGCTGGGTTCAGGCCTGGCACATGCGGCAGAGTTGCCCGAAACCGACTGGCTTGAACTGATGCCCAAGTCGGATCAAATAGCCCTTGAGCAAATGCCCGAAATTGACCATGACTCGCCCGAGGCCAATGGTACGTTTACCGACAAGGGTGGTTTGAAGCAGAGCAAGGGCCTGCCCGCGGTGATGTACTCCAGCAAGACAGTGGCCAGCATGAACGGCAAAAATATCCGTTTGGGTGGCTACCCCGTGCCTCTGGAAACAGACGCCAAGGGTCGCAGTACGCTGTTTTTCCTGGTGCCGTACCCGGGCGCCTGCATTCATGTGCCGCCTCCGCCGCCCAATCAGTTGGTGTTGGTGCGCTATCCAAAAGGCTTGAAGCTGGATGATATCTACACGCCGCTGTGGGTGATGGGCTCGCTGAAGGTCGAGAAGGTCAGCAATGACCTGGCCGATGCGGCCTATGCGCTGGATGCGAGCAAGGTGCGGGTAGTGGTTGAGGAAGATTTGTAGGGATCAGACCAATTGTGGGAGCGAGCCTGCTCGCTCCCACAGGTTTTGGTTGTATCAGGTTTTCAGGCGCTCGCTGCCAATACTCACACCCAGCGTATGGCTGGCGCCCGGTGCCAATGTGATGATGTCATCCATCACATTGGCGGTTTCGATGCACAGCATGCGTTGCCAGCCATCTGCGGCCATATCGCCGAGCGTGGCGGTCTTGTCGATCCAGGGATTCCAGATTACCGCCGAGCGCGAGCCGCGGCTGGTCAGCTCGAGCGTGCGCGACCAGTCCGGGTCGACGATGCTCAACTGCTGCGGGGTATCGAGGTAGATACGATCGGTTTCGCCGCTGAAGGTCAAATCGCCCGCTTGCGCAACACGTTTCCAGTCGTCGAGTGTGTCGATGTAGGTCAGGCCGTCGACTCCTTTGACCTCAACCTTGCGCACGTCGCTGACCGCAAAGTAGCTGTGCAGGGCCTGGCTGATGCTCACCGGGATGCTGCTGCGGTTATGGCTGGTGAGGCTGATATGCAGTTGGCTGTCGAGGCGGATGTTCAGGGTCAGCGCCACGTCGTGGGGCCAGCCGGGCAGGCCGCCTTCGATGTGGGGCAAGCCCAGCGCTATATGCAGCGCCTCACCGGCGTCATCGATCTCCAGCACTTCCCATTCGCGCGTACGTACCAGGCCGTGGGCCGTGGCGGGCTCATCGCTGTGGCGCATGGCCTGTACGCTTTGCGGGTTGAGTGCCAGGTTGCCAAACCAGGGCCAGCACACCGGCACGCCCGTGCGGATGCCATGGCCTTGCTTGAATTGGGCTTTTTCGTTGAGCCAGATGATCGGCGGCTCATCACCTACCTGATAACTGAGAACCTGCGCGCCCTGTTTGGCGACCAGCAGTTGGGCCTGGCCATGCTGGAAGTGCCAGCACTCCAGTTCATCCAGGGTGACTGACTCAATGTGGTGCATGGCAGGTTCTCTATTTATAGGTTTAACGACGTGGCGGAACGGAGCGGGTGCGGCCGCTGCCATCGATGGCGACAAAGACAAATACCGCTTCGGTCACTTTACGCCATTCGCTGGACAACGGGTCGTCACTCCACACTTCAACCATCATCTGGATCGAGCTGCGGCCGATCTCAAGTGCCTGGGTGTAGAACGACAATTGTGCGCCCACGGCCACGGGTACCAGAAATGCCATACGATCAATAGCGACAGTGGCTACACGGCCACCGGCAACCTTGCTGGCCATTGCGGTACCGGCCAGGTCCATTTGAGAGACCAGCCAGCCGCCAAAAATATCGCCGAAACCATTGGTCTCGCGCGGCAGGGCGGTGATTTGCAAGGCCAGATCGCCTTGCGGAATTGGATCTTCTTGTTCGAGCTCTAGCATGCCTAAGGGCCTCTGACCCGTGATTCATCATAAGTACTGCGGGTGAAAAAGCGTCTTTAGAAAAACGATTCAGCCCGAACATACTACGTTCGTCACGTTCTTCATAAGCCGCACCAAGGGGAAACTCTGCGAAATCGGCTGAAGTGGCCAGCGGACGTTTTCGCACAGCAACCTCAGAAGTTACCAAGTGTTTCTTACAGCATGAGTATATCGGGGGACAGCCTGGCCGACGACCTCCTGATTCTGCTTTTTGGGTGCGCTGCACGTCTAGCTCTGTGCTTTTGTAAACAATTTGTTATCTTTCAAAACCTGCCCAGCCCCTGCCGGCGAAGTTGCAGCTTTTTGCCGTGCCTAATAAGAGAAGCAATACCCCATGATCACAGAGCCTTCCAGTGCTGCACCGCCTTCGCGGCCGTTAACCCGTAATGACTATAAAACCTTGTCGCTGTCTGCCTTGGGTGGTGCGCTGGAGTTTTACGATTTCATTATTTTTGTATTTTTTGCCACCGTGGTCGGGAAACTGTTCTTTCCGGCGGACATGCCCGAGTGGCTACGTCTGATGCAAACCTTCGGTATTTTCGCTGCGGGTTATCTGGCGCGTCCTTTGGGCGGCATTGTCATGGCGCACTTTGGTGATTTGCTGGGGCGCAAAAAGATGTTCACGTTGAGCATCTTCATGATGGCTGTACCGACTTTGATCATGGGCTTGCTGCCGACCTATGCGCAGATTGGCATGTGGGCACCGATTCTGTTGCTGCTGATGCGCGTGATCCAGGGCGCGGCCATTGGTGGTGAAGTGCCCGGGGCCTGGGTGTTCGTGGCCGAGCATGTGCCGCCACGGCATGTGGGCTACGCCTGCGGCACCCTGACCTGCGGGTTGACCGCGGGCATCTTGCTGGGTTCCCTGATGGCCACGGCGATCAATACGATCTATACGCCGGCTGAAGTGTCTGACTTTGCCTGGCGGATTCCATTCCTGATGGGCGGCGTGTTCGGCCTGTTCTCGGTGTACCTGCGTCGCTGGTTGCACGAGACACCGGTATTTGCCGAGTTGCAGCTGCGCAAGGCGCTGGCTGCGGAAGTCCCGCTCAAGACCGTGCTGCGCGACCATCGCGGGGCGATTGTGGTCTCGATGCTGCTGACCTGGTTACTGTCTGCCGGGATCATCGTGGTCATTCTGATGACGCCCACGGTGCTGCAAACCATTTATGGTTTTTCAGCGACCACCTCGTTGCAAGCCAATAGCCTGGCGATCGTCTTTTTGAGTTTGGGTTGCATCGCTTCGGGCGCCCTGGCTGACCGCTTTGGTGCGGGCAAGGTGTTTGTGGTGGGTTGCGCCGGGTTGCTGATCACGTCGTGGACCTTCTATCACAGCCTGCTGCAGCATCCGGACTGGCTGTTCCCGCTGTATTCCCTGAGCGGTCTGTTTGTCGGCACCATCGGTGCCGTCCCTTATGTGATGGTTAAAGCTTTTCCGCCAGTGGTGCGTTTCAGTGGCCTGTCGTTTTCCTACAACCTGGCCTACGCCATCTTTGGCGGTCTGACCCCAATGGCCGTGACCCTGTTGCTCAAGGAAAGCCCGATGGGGCCGGCGTATTACGTGGCCATTATCTGCACGATGGGCCTGGTGGTCGGTGCTTATTTGTGGAAAAAGGGCCGCTGAGACATCGCTCAGTGGCCATGACACTTCGCTAGCCTCTCCCCGAAGGCCATCATTTGTAACGAATGATGGCCTTTCATCTAATTGTCACAATCGGTTCATAGAGTAGTCACATGGCCTGCAGATACTGGCCCCCGATTCATCTAACCCCGTTTGCTAGGAGTAAGGCATGAAACTGAAGCGTGTGATGGCGGCCCTGACTTTTGTCGCCGCAGGCGTTGCAACTGCCAATGCGGTTGCCGCTGGTGTTGACCCGGCTATTCAGCCCTACGTGAAGACCACTGGTGTGTCGGGCAACCTGTCCAGCGTTGGTTCCGACACCCTGGCGAACTTGATGACCTTGTGGGCTGAGGCGTACAAAAAAGAATACCCGAACGTAAACATCCAGATTCAAGCTGCCGGTTCTTCGACCGCGCCGCCTGCGATTACTGAAGGCACCGCTAACCTGGGCCCGATGAGCCGCAAAATGAAAGACAACGAACTGGCTGCCTTCGAGCAGAAGTACGGCTACAAGCCTACCGCCATCCCGGTGGCAGTGGATGCCCTGGCCGTGTTCGTGCACAAGGACAACCCGATCAAGCACCTGACCATGGAACAGGTTGATGCGATCTTCTCTTCGACCCGCCTGTGCGGCGCCAAAGCCGACGTTAAAACCTGGGGCGACTTGGGTGTGACCGGCGACCTGGCCAACAAGCCGGTTCAACTGTTCGGTCGTAACTCGGTATCCGGCACTTACGGCTACTTCAAGGAAGAAGCCCTGTGCAAAGGCGACTACAAGCCTAACGTGAACGAACAGCCGGGCTCGGCTTCGGTTGTGCAGTCGATCAGCAGCTCGCTGAACGGCGTCGGTTACTCGGGCATCGGTTACAAAACCGCCAGCGTGAAGACCGTGCCTTTGGCTAAAAAAGGCAGCACCGAGTTTGTCGAAGACACCGAAGAAAACGCACTGAACGGCAAATACCCGCTGTCGCGTTTCCTCTACGTGTACGTGAACAAGGCGCCGAACAAGCCGCTGAATCCGCTGGAAGCCGAGTTCATCAAGCTGGTCCTGTCCAAGCAAGGTCAGGAAGTGGTCGTGAAGGATGGCTATATCCCTCTGCCAGCCAAAGTCGCTGCCAAAGCATTGGCTGACCTGGGCCTGAAAGAAGGCGCATAAGCAGACGCCATGTGGGAGCGGGCTTGCTCGCGATGCAGGCAACTTGGTACATCAGACCTATTGAGTTGACGCCATCGCGAGCGAGCCCGCTCCTGCAGGTCTGCCTCGCAACCGCTTCACCAAATTTTCCATTCCGCTGCCAGCACCGTTGGGCGGCGGATTTTTTGCGTCACTGCTTTGTCATCTTTCTGTCATACAGGACCGCTAGGGTGTGCGCATGAATGATCTGGCCAATTCCCCAATGACTACGACATCCGCTCCCAAGCGCATTGATTTCAATACGCCTGAACTGCAACGCAAGCGCCGTATCCGCGCGTTTAAAGATCACCTGACCCGCTGGTATGTATTTATCGGCGGTCTTGCCGTGCTTGGCGCAATCACTCTGATCTTCTTCTTCCTGGGCTATGTGGTTTATCCACTGTTCCAGGGTGCCGACCTGAACGCCAAACAGGCGATTACGCCGGTGTGGATGCAGGACGCCGGCAAGCCGCTGATGATCTCCATCGAAGAGCAGAATCAGGTCGGTATGCGGGTGTCCGACAAGGGCATGGTGTTGTTCTTCAATGCGAAGAACGGCGAAGAGCTGTCGCGGGTCAACCTGCCGTTGCCGGCCGGCACTCAAGTGACTTCTCTGGGTGAAGACCAGCCGGGTAATCCGGTGGCGGTGCTGGGCCTGTCCAACGGTCAGGCGCTGGTGTTCCGTCACAGCTATAAAGTCAGCTACCCGGATGGCAAGAAGACCATCACCCCGGCAATCGAATACCCGTATGGCGAAACGCCAATCGTCCTCGACCCGCAGGGTGGTGCACTGGATCACGTCAACCTCAGCGTCAACGATTCAACGCTGGTGCTGGCCGGTTCCTCGGGCGCGCAACTGAACGTGCTGTCACTGGCCCGCGAAGAAAACATGATGACCGACGAGGTCACCAACACCGAGACCCGTATCGACCTGCCGCAGATGACCGCGAAGGTCAAAGCGCTGTATATCGACCCGCGTCAGCAGTGGTTGTATGTGATCAATGATCGCGCCCAGGCCGATGTCTTCAGCCTGCGCGACAAAAGCCTCAACGGTCGCTACAAGCTGGTGGATGACGCAACCACCGAGATCACCGCCAGCACACAACTGGTGGGCGGTATTTCGCTGATTTTTGGTGATTCCAAGGGCGGCCTGAGCCAGTGGTTCATGGCTCGCGACCCGGATGGCGAGCAGCGCTTCAAACATATCCGCAGCTTCCAGATGGGCACGTCGCCGATTGTTGAAATCACTGCCGAGCAACGCCGCAAGGGCTTCCTGGCTCTGGACGCGGCCGGCGAGATCGGTGTGTTCCACAGCACCGCGCATCGCACCCTGCTGGTCGAGAAAGTGGCAGAAGGTCCGGGCGTCATGGCGTTGTCGCCGCGTGCCAACCGCATCATCGTGGAAGAGGGCGGCAAGCTGCTGCCACTGACCCTGAAGAACCCGCACCCGGAAGTGTCCTGGAGCGCGCTGTGGAGCAAGGTCTGGTACGAGAACTACGACGAGCCTAAATACGTCTGGCAATCGACAGCCGCCAACACTGACTTCGAACCGAAGATGAGCCTGGCGCCATTGACCTTCGGTACCTTGAAAGCAGCGTTCTACGCGATGTTGCTGGCGGCACCTCTGGCCGTTGCCGCAGCCATCTACACCGCTTACTTCATGGCACCAAGCCTGCGCCGCAAGGTCAAGCCGGTGATCGAGCTGATGGAAGCGATGCCGACGGTGATTCTGGGTTTCTTCGCCGGTCTGTTCCTGGCGCCGTATGTGGAAGGCCACTTGCCGGGGATTTTCAGCCTGCTGGTGCTGATGCCGATCGGCATTCTGGTGGCGGGCTTCACCTGGAGCCGCCTGCCCGAGTCGATCCGCCTGCGTGTGCCTGACGGTTGGGAAAGCCTGATCCTGATCCCGGTGATTCTGTTTGTATGCGGCCTGTCGCTGTATATGAGCCCGTTCATGGAAGCCTGGTTCTTCGGTGGCGATATGCGCCTGTGGATCTCCCACGACCTGGGCATTACTTACGACCAGCGCAATGCTCTGGTTGTGGGTCTGGCAATGGGCTTCGCGGTGATCCCCAACATCTACTCGATTGCTGAAGATGCCGTGTTCAGTGTGCCTCGCGGTCTGACCCTGGGTTCGCTGGCGCTGGGTGCCACACCGTGGCAAACCATGACCCGCGTGGTCATCCTGACGGCCAGCCCGGGGATCTTCTCGGCACTGATGATCGGTATGGGCCGTGCGGTCGGCGAGACGATGATTGTGTTGATGGCCACCGGTAACACCCCGGTCATGGAAATGAACCTGTTCGAAGGCCTGCGTACCCTGGCGGCGAACGTGGCGGTGGAAATGCCGGAGTCGGAAGTGGGCGGTAGCCATTACCGCGTGCTGTTCCTCTCGGCGCTGGTGCTGCTGTTGTTCACCTTCATCATGAACACTCTTGCCGAACTGATTCGTCAGCGTCTGCGCAAGAAATATTCGTCGCTTTAAGGAAGGTAGAAGTCTGTGAAACAGAACTCCCTCAAAGGCTGGTTCAAGAGCGGCGCTCCAGGCGTCTGGATCAGCGGTGGCGCAGTGTCCATCGCCGTCATCATGACCATCGGCCTGCTCTCGGTGATTGCCGTGCGTGGCCTGGGCCACTTCTGGCCGGCCGACCTGATCCACGCTGAATACAACGTGCCGGGTGATGCCAATCACCTGGTGATCGGCGAAGTGGTGCAAAAGGAAGAAGTGCCCCGCGAGCGCCTGAAAAGTGCGGGCCTGCCGGTGCCGGAACAAGGCCCGGAGTTCATGACCCGGGAGCTGATCAAGGTCGGCAACCGTGACCTGAACGGCAATGATTTTACCTGGGTGGTCGGCGAGTGGTTGACGAACCAGAGCACGCCGCCCGAGTTGATGGCCATTGAGCGTCGCGAGTGGGGCAACTTCTACGGCTACCTGGTTAACGTCAAGGAAAACGGCAAGGTGGTGGCAGAAGGTGCCGCGGCCTGGCCGGAGCTGCAAGCGCGGGTCAAGCGGGTCAATGACCTGGCCGCGCAACTGAGCCAGCTTGAGAAGAAAGACATCGGCGCGATCAACTACGGTCTGGAGCGTATCCGCCTGCACGGTCGCAAGCTGGAGCTGGAAGGCAAGCTGACCCCGCAGGCACAGGCCGACATGGAAACCGAGCGCGCCGAGCTGAATGCCCGCTACAAGGCCATCGAGGACCGCCTGGGCGAACTGCATGCACAGTTTAACCGTGACAGCCTTACGGCCCGGGATGCCAACGGCAAAGAGCTGGAAATCGGCATCGGCAAGGTGGTCAAGGTGTACCAGCCGAACGCGATGAACAGCTGGCAGAAACTGGCGATGTACTTCAGCAATATCTGGGAATTCCTGAGCCAGGATCCACGTGAAGCCAATACCGAGGGCGGGATCTTCCCGGCCATTTTCGGCACGGTAATGATGACCCTGATCATGGCGGTGATCGTGACGCCGTTTGGCGTACTGGCGGCGGTTTACCTGCGTGAATATGCCAAGCAAAACACCCTGACCCGGATCATCCGTATCGCGGTGAACAACCTGGCAGGCGTACCGGCCATCGTTTACGGCGTATTCGGCCTGGGCTTCTTTGTGTATGTGCTGGGCGGCTCGGTTGACCGCCTGTTCTTCGCAGAAGCATTGCCTGCGCCGACCTTTGGTACACCTGGCCTGATGTGGGCTTCGCTGACCCTGGCGTTGCTGGCCGTGCCGGTAGTGATCGTGGCCACCGAAGAAGGGCTGGCGCGGATTCCGCGTACAGTGCGCGAAGGCTCGCTGGCGCTGGGTGCAACCAAATCGGAAACCCTGTGGAAAATCGTGCTGCCGATGGCCAGCCCGGCCATGATGACCGGCATGATCCTCGCCGTGGCCCGTGCCGCCGGTGAAGTGGCACCGCTGATGCTGGTGGGCGTGGTCAAACTGGCGCCGTCGCTGCCGCTGGACGGCAACTACCCGTACCTGCACCTTGACCAGAAGATCATGCACCTGGGCTTCCATATTTATGACGTCGGCTTCCAGAGCCCGAACGTCGAAGCCGCCCGACCGCTGGTATACGCCACGGCGCTGCTGCTGGTGCTGGTGATCGCGACCCTGAACCTGTCCGCCGTGTGGATTCGTAACCACCTGCGCGAGAAGTACAAGGCGCTGGATAGCTGATAGACACATGACCTGTGGGAGCGGGCTTGCCCGCGATGGTATCGGTAAGGTTTCAGCGTGAAACCGAGGTGCCTGAATCGCGAGCAAGCCCGCTCTCCCAGAAGAAACCCGGTTACTGAAAAACCGAAACGAATTTTTAGCGTATGGAGCAACCCATGCAGCA
Organism: Pseudomonas sp. FSL R10-0056; assembly: GCF_009600105.1. Taxonomy (NCBI): domain Bacteria; kingdom Pseudomonadati; phylum Pseudomonadota; class Gammaproteobacteria; order Pseudomonadales; family Pseudomonadaceae; genus Pseudomonas; species Pseudomonas sp. FSL R10-0056. The sequence continues at coordinate 24,436 of NZ_WIWL01000174.1, read as the reverse complement.
TGAATCCTCAACCCACGGCATCAACATGTCCGCCTTGGGTCGCACCAAACAAAGCTTGAACCTGGCCAACGAAGAAGTCGCCATTGAAGTACCGGGCCTGAATCTTTACTACGGTGAAAAACAGGCCCTGTACGACGTCAGCCTGAATATCCCGAAACAACGGGTAACGGCATTTATCGGCCCGTCCGGCTGTGGCAAGTCCACGCTGTTGCGTACCTTCAACCGCATGAATGACCTGGTGGACGGCTGCCGCGTTGAAGGCGAGATCAACCTGTACGGCAACAACATCTACCGCAAGGGCGAGGATGTAGCCGAACTGCGTCGCCGCGTCGGCATGGTATTCCAGAAGCCCAATCCGTTCCCCAAAACCATTTACGAGAACGTGGTTTACGGCCTGCGCATCCAGGGCATCAATAAAAAGCGTGTGCTCGATGAAGCCGTCGAATGGGCGCTCAAGGGCGCGGCGTTGTGGGACGAAGTCAAAGACCGCCTGCACGACTCGGCACTGGGTTTGTCCGGTGGCCAGCAACAGCGTCTGGTGATTGCCCGTACCATCGCGGTAGAGCCCGAAGTGTTGCTGCTCGATGAGCCATGCTCGGCACTCGACCCGATCTCGACGTTGAAAGTCGAAGAGCTGATCTACGAGCTCAAGTCCAAGTTCACCATCGTGATCGTAACCCACAACATGCAACAGGCAGCCCGTGTCTCGGATTACACGGCGTTCATGTACATGGGCAAAATGGTTGAATATGGTGACACTGACACGCTGTTCACCAACCCGGCCAAAAAGCAGACCGAAGACTACATTACCGGGCGCTATGGCTAGTTTGAGCGGCATTGCCCGTTCTATGTCACGATAATTCGGCTGGCCGCTAACCGCGTGCAGCTCACAGCTTTTGCGGAGCAGAACCATGATTTCAAAGGATGGCCTCACCCATCACATTTCCGCGCAGTTCAACGCGGAACTCGAAGACGTGCGCAGCCACCTGCTGGCGATGGGCGGCCTGGTCGAGAAGCAGGTCAACGATGCGGTGACCGCACTGATCGAGGCCGACTCGGGCCTGGCGCAACAGGTGCGTGAGATCGATGAACAGATCAACCAGATGGAGCGCAATATCGACGAGGAGTGCCTGCGCATTCTGGCCCGTCGTCAGCCTGCGGCGTCTGACTTGCGATTGATCATCAGCATTTCCAAGTCGGTGATCGACCTGGAACGCATTGGTGACGAAGCGACCAAGATCGCCCGTCGGGCCATTCAGTTGTGCGAAGAAGGTGAGGCGCCGCGCGGATACGTTGAAGTGCGCCATATCGGTGACCAGGTGCGCAATATGGTGCGTGATGCACTGGATGCGTTTGCCCGCTTTGACGCCGATCTTGCCCTGTCTGTGGCGCAGTACGACAAAATCATCGACCGTGAGTACAAGACCGCGCTACGTGAGCTGGCCACTTACATGATGGAAGATCCGCGTTCGATCACGCGTGTGTTGAGCATCATCTGGGTGCTGCGCTCACTGGAACGTATCGGCGACCACGCCCGCAATATCTCGGAGCTGGTGATTTATCTGGTACGCGGTACAGACGTGCGGCACATGGGTCTCAAGCGCATGCGCGAAGAAGTTCAGGGCACGGGTGCCGATAACGCTAATGTTGCGTCGTCGCCTGACGATAAATAAGGCAGCCCGATCTAAAAAACGCCCGGCTCAATGCCGGGCGTTTTGGTTTTCGGGCGTTCATATCCAAGGAGCAGTCGATGAGCAAGGTTAGTGTGCTGGTGGTAGATGACGCGTCGTTTATTCGTGATCTGGTTAAAAATTGCCTGCGTAACTACTTCCCGGGCATCAGGATCGAAGACGCGGTCAACGGCCGCAAAGCCCAGGCCTTGCTGTCCCGTGAAGCCTTCGATCTGGTGCTGTGCGACTGGGAAATGCCGGAGATGTCCGGCCTTGAGCTGTTGACCTGGTGCCGCGAGCAAGACCGTCTGAAAACGCTGCCCTTTATCATGGTCACCAGCCGTGGTGACAAAGAGAACGTGATCCAGGCCATTCAGGCCGGAGTTTCGGATTTCGTCAGCAAACCCTTCACCAATGAGCAGTTACTGTCGAAGGTGAAGAAGGCGTTCACCAAGGCGGGATTGCTGAGCGCCGTGATGGCCAGCACCCCGACGCGGGTTAATTCGGCCTTTGGCAATGACTCGCTGAATGCATTGACCGGTGGCAAGGCGCAGGTCGTGACCCCGACGTCGGTGACATCTGCCCCGGTTGCCCCGGCACCACGGCCGGCACCTGTCGCGGCACCGGCGCTGACCAGCCGTGGTCAGGGGCAACTGCGTTTGCCCAGCGGTACCCAAACCTGCGTAATCAAGGCGTTGAGCCTCAAGGAGGCGCTGCTGGTGGTGCGTCGTGGCGAAGTGCTGCCTCAGGTACTGGACAGTGCCGTACTCGACCTTGAGCAGGGCGAGAACGCCGAGGTGGCGCGTTTGAACGGTTATCTGCATGCCATCGTGGCATTCGAGCCAAAACCGGACAGTGCGTGGTTGCAACTGACCTTTCGCTTTGTCGATCAGGACGCCGACAAAATGAACTATCTCTCGCGGCTGATCGCCCACGGCACGGCGCAGAAGCATTTTGTGCCGGGTGCGTGATGACAGGAGCCTGTGTAGCCGCTGCCTGGTTTCTTCAGCAGCGGCTACAGGGCGAATGCAACCCGCCAGCTATCGATCCAGAAATGCCAGCTGATAGGTCTCGCGATCAATCATCACCAACTGCACATTGTTGATTCGGGTGTTGGCCGGCTTGCCGTTGACGGCCACCGATGTTTCGATCCGGTAGATACCCTGCGGCGCACGCTCATCGAGGGTGATGGTGAAGGTGTTCTCGTAACCGCCACTGCCGCCTTTGGTGTTCGCGATCTTGCTGCCTTCTTTCAACGGCTTGGCCTCGTTGGGGGCAAACAGGCGGATCTCTTCCTTGATTTCGCTGATCGGCTGGGTCGCACCGTTGATCGCAACAATATTGGAAACCACGGTAATCGGTTGACCCCGTTTGATGGTCATACCGGGCTGGATACTGGTGTCGTAGCTAACCAGTTCTGGCTGGGCCGGTTGTTTCTTGCCCGAGGTTTTATATTGTTGTTCAACTTCTTGAGCGGTTTTGGTCTGTACCGACTTGGCATTGATCGCGAAACAGGCGGCCATGCCGGCAACCCCGCCAATCAATACGCCTGCGCCTTTATCGTTGGCACCGCTCACAGCAGCACCCGCTGCCGCACCTGCTGCAATTGCCAGCCCGCACTTCATCCAGTCGCTGCCACTCCAGTTGGTCGGGTTGATGCTGGCAGAGTCGATATTGGCGCAGCCTTGCAGACCCAGTAGCGAAGCCAGGCCCAAGGCCAGCAAGCGTTTATCCAAAGAGTTGGAGGGCAATTTCATCAGTAACTTCCAAGTAAGAGAGGGGAAAACTCATACACCCTGATTATTCGATCCGGGTTCGATTCAGTGCTTCTTTGAGTTGTTGTTCAGCCTGGCGGATGATGTTGCGCGCCCGACTATTGTTTGGGTCCATACCCAGCACGACCCTGGCCACGGCAATTGCAGACTGGTACTCCCCGGCATTGAGCGCGTTTTGCGCTTGTTGCAGGGAGGCATTAACAGCTTTGGCAGCCTGTTGCTGCTGTTGGTCACGCACCTGGCGATCGGCCGCTTCCTGGCGCTGGCGCTCAAGAGCTTGCTGTTCGCGCAAGGCATCGGCTTGTCGCGCCGCCTCGGCGGCCTGGGCTTTGAGCAGCTGCTGTTTTTGCGCCGCATCCTGCAATTGTTGCTGGCGCGCCTGGGCGGCCTGCGCACGCTGCAGCAGACTCAAGGCGCGAGGGTCATTGCTGTCCTGTTGCAAGGCGAGCCCGGCATTGTCCAGCGCGCAAGCAAAGTCCCTGGTGTCAAAACAGCTCTGACCGGTTTGCAAAAAGCCATCGAGCTTTTGCTGGCTTTGCCCGGCCATCATCTTGATTGCAACGTAGCCGCCCACCACCACTGCCAGAGTTACAACTGCCATTATCAGGGCCGGTTTTCTGTTGGTGGGCGCTGGTGTTGCGGCAGGCGGCGCAGGTGGGGGAGACGCCGGACCTGGTACAGGTGTTGGCGCTGCAGCAGGTATGTCCCGGGGTGGTGGAGCACTGGCAGGTGTGACGGTTGCTTTGGGTGCAGGGGTGGCTGGCCGAGCCTTGGGTTCAGCTGCCGGTACCGGGGTAACCGCTGCGGGCGCCTGCTGAAGCGGGGCGCCGCAGAACGGGCAGTATTTAACTGGGCCGCAGAGCCCCTGACCGCAGGCGCTGTTGGCGCATGAGGTCGGGAATGCAGAGGCTTTGGCTGACGATGCGGACATGGTCTTCTCGTGTGCGCTCAAGGTGCTGGCGGTGGAGCCGGGGCTGTCAGAGGAGGGCCGCCCACGGCTGGCGCAAACAGGTGCGCAAGCTCCATGATTTGCCCGGCCGTCTGCCAGGCAGGCATACCTTCACGCCACAGCAGGCTGTCGCGGGTGATTTGCCCGGACTGCACATATTGCTGCAATTGCTGGGTGTTGTAAGGGCCGTAATTGGTCCCGCTGACACTCAGGTGGTAGCTGTGCTGTGGTGCGGCGAACGGTGGTGGTGGGGCCATGCCAGGGGCTGCAGGTGCAGTGCTTGCCTGGGTGGACAGATTTTCCAGCCAGCCGTCGGTGAAGAACTCTTTATTTACCGTGAGTTTTTCGCCGTGATCACCCTCAACTTCATCGTGATAGACGTCGGCTTTTGAGCCTTCGATCCGCTGCCCCCATTGCTCCATAAGGGTTTCAGCGCGGTCTTTGAGGTTTTTCGCATCAGTCGGTGCCTGACGGTCAAGGCGTTCCAGATACTCTTGCTTTAAGAGTTCTGCGATGTTGCATGGGAAGGCTTTGAAATTATATGAGCGTCCGCCTTCATCTTTCTTTTTCGGCTTATAGGCCGTGCTGCTCATGTCTTCGAAAATCGTCGCCAGCACCGCAACTTGGAAGGCGTTAAGGCCTTTGGCCTTGTCGTTGACCTGACGTTCGATGTCGGCACGGTGGATGCTATGGAACCGGCTTTGGCGAATAGAAAACTCATCGCCCACGGTGAAGTTGTCCTTGGCCAGCATGAACTCATACAGCCCGTTGTTCAGACGCTTGAGGACGCCCAAGCCAATGGCATGCAAGTAGAGTTTGAAATCCTCAGCGAACTCGCGGTACTGCTCTTGATTGAACTGGATCGGTTGTACGAATTGGCTAATGCGTTTATGGATATGCAGGGGGATGGAGGCGCTTTCTTTACGATAGCTGGCTAGGTACGTCGACAGCTGGGTGATAGCTGGGATCGGGAACCCGCTCAATTCGGTGTAGCACACCAGTTTGCCGGGCATGCCTGATTCAAAGAAATTGATTTGTCCTGCTGTGATACCCGCGCCTTGTGGCAAGCATTCCGCAATTTGAGCGCCAAACAAGCGGTTGAATTCAGTCGAGTTGTGTACGCCAATCAGGCAGGTGTAGAGGTCTTTGTGGATATTGAAATCACCATTGAGGTTAAGCGGTACCCATGGCATGGCCCGCAGCAACAACATCCTGAACTTCTCTCGCTGTTCTTCGGGGGGTAGTGCCGCCAATGCGGTCATCAACGGATCCACATCCGCTTGATTTTTAGGTAACTGATGCACTGCTTTATTGCGCAGCGCCTGTAGCAGTTCCTCTTGACCTTCTTTGGTCTGCAACTTGCCAAACAAGGCTTTTGAGCCACCAAAGTCTTTGAAAGCGTCCTTGGCCCACTCGCGTACTTGCTGGCTGTCGACGGGATGACGGTCGTCACTTTGCACCAGTTTTAGCGGAATCAGCGTGGCGTGTTGAGTCTGAAGCCCGGCATTGATTTTGGCGATGTTTGAGTCGATGCGATGCAAAAGATGATCAACTGCGTTACGGCCGTCCTGCAGGCGTCCTACAAAACCGCTCCACACAGGGCGACCGTTGACGTCTACTGGTCCTTTGCGGCCCAACCATTCAGAGATATCACGCAGCAACTGAGCCGCTTCGCGCGCGGCAATCGAACGTACGTAGAACAACAGGCTTTCACGCAGGGTATCTTTGACCTGGCTGATCACAGTGTCGGCTTGTTTATCTTTACCGCTCAGTCGCGCCAATAGTCCTTTGCCAGTCGTTTCTTTCAGGCGCTCGAACTCGCGTGCCAGCTCAGATGATTCGAGCTTTTCCGACAGTTCTTTAAAGCGTCCGGCATTTTTCTCCAGCGCAGGGATGATGCCATTGTCGTTTTCAAGGCGGTCTTTGATCATTTCGACCAGTGCCAGGGTGTAATCCAGCCCTCCGCGCTCGTCATCATCCAGACGACGGAACAATTGCTCCGGCAAGCTATCTTCGCGTGTCCATTGTGCGAAACGTTTCAGTCGGTTTTCCTTGATCCGCACTTCATGGTTACGCTCGGCGCTGTCGATAGAGCTGCCTTTGGTGTCACGCTCAAGCTGCTGTTGAATCTCGCGGACCAGGGTCAGCCATTGATCCTTATCGGCGCCGCCATTTTGCAAGCGTTCGAACAGAGATTCGACTTTGTGCTCAATTTGCGCAATGACACTGTTGTCACCTTCTACCTGTAGCAGATCATCGGCGATCTGATAGTGAGTGAACTCGCCAGTGGCTTGGGTTAACTCCACACGGGACAGAAATTCTGGCAGGTCGGTGAAGGTACGTGCCGTGATGGTGAGTTGTTCCTTCAGGAATTCGTCACGCTCTTTATCGGTTGGACGATTACTGATGACTTCGCTATTGGCGACGCCGAAAAACGCCTTAAGCATGTGCTGCACTTGCTGATTCAGACGTACGTTCTGGCGGGCGTCAATTTGTGTGTCGAGAACGGCCTGCCCGACCGAGGAGTAGATACGAGGAAACTGCAGTGTGTTGTTGTCGCCATAGTCGCGCGGCAGGCTGACATCAAAGTTCTCGGTCTTGAACAGGTTTTGGTTTACGGAAACTGATCGCTTTTTGTTGGCGAAGTCTTGTGAAGTGAAGTCGGTGAACAAGATGTCGGAAAGCATTTCATAGACGTCTTCCTGATTCTCGGTTCTTGCTTGTGCGACGTTGCTGTTGTCTAGGATGAAAACGTCATCGTAGGGGCGACTGTCGATAAACAGATTGTCGGAGGCGTCCCAATGTTTTAGCAGGGGATTGCCGCGCATGCAGGTTTCCATTTCCATCAATGCAGCGTAGCCGTTCGCTTGAACACGCTCGCTGTTGAAGGCTTGGAAACCGCCTGGCAGGACGAGGAACAAGTCGACCTTGCCAACAATGTTTTTTTCTTTAAGGATGGCCTTGGCCAGATAGCCCATGTCCAGGAATGCACCGGAGCCGGTACCCCCGGCGGCTGAGCCGGTAATAACGATCCGCAGTTTTCCCGGTTCGATTTCCAGACCAAGTTTTTTCAGCTTGTCTGCTTGAGTACCAATGTTATTGAGCAAACGCCCGACTTTGTCGCGCATTTTGTCGCGGATTTTTGGATATTTGTCGAAGAAATACAGGCGTGACAGTGCACGAATCTGCCCTGCCCCCTTGGAGGGGTCGATGCCTAAAGCTTTGATTTTATCTGGTGTCAGCGGGAACCATTCGGCCACTTCACGGTGGCGATTGAGCTCATCCATGGAGTGGGTGTATTTGCTCAGATGCAGAGGCTCAATGACTTTCTCTTCAGAGGTGAAGGCCACTTGCTCGGCCAGCACGTCGGTTTTTACTGACTTACCATCCTGGGTTACTTCACCTGAATCGAGGTCGAAATTGATGAACTGCACCAGCGGGAAATCCGAGATATGTTGGACTTGATTATTGCCTCCCCAGATCGCATTAAGGATGCGCCGGCGCAGGCGAATATTGACCTTCATACCGGTGCCGCCAAGAGCGATAAACAAAGTGGGGTATATTTTGTCGCAGACCGGAGGGGTTGCAGGGCCGGTCAGTTCTTCACTCTTGTCCATCTCAAACTCCATGAGCCCTTGGGGGCAACCGATGCTTTCGGTGTGTTAATCCAGTATTCAGGTCAGGCGGGCCAAAGACAGGTGTCTGCCAACGGCCGATGAGCTCAGCGTTTAGCCGAAAACGTCATCAGCCATGCCACCAGCGAGATGGCAGCTACGCCACCCAACGGTGCGATGTAGAGCGGCGCAAGGAACTGCCCCGAGTTGAGTACGGCGAGCACGGCCATGATGGCGATCATCAACAGGCCCAGAAACAGGAACCAGCCCGAAGCATTGGCCCGGCTTGGCGCTACACGCTCACGCACGCGCCAGTTGGCATAGGCGTTTTTGATTACGAAAAACACGATTGCCAGTACTACCAGCACCGCTACGCCAATCAGGGCATCGCGACTGTCGACTTTCTTCGCCCCAAGATCCAGGCCCAACGGTTGTGGAGCAGCCAGAGTGGTCGTGGTGGGCGACGGCGCAGGGGCTTCGCTTTCAATCGGTGCTGGCAATGTGCTGGTCTGTGCCATGTATAAAACTTCCTTGCTATGCGTGTGGGGTTACTTGAGTCGTACGGCGGTATCGGGCTGGATATTTTCCAGGCGGGCACCAAACAGGCCGCGCTTGAGGGTCGCGACCCTGTTCTGGTTTGAATCGTATACGCCGGCACTGCTGAAGGGCTTGAGCGGATAAGACTGGGGCACACCTTCGACGATCACGGTCAGGGTCTTTTTGCCTGCAATCAGCAAGGCAGCCAGCAGGGCGCCAATCAAGAGCAGAACAAACAGCCCCAGCAGCATGAGCACCGGACCGAGCGGGTAGCTGATTTTCAGCACAACCGGCAGACGGGTCTCGGAAGTAGTGGCTTCACCGGAGGGGATAAATACGTCAGGCAGGGCGTCACCGGGGAACAGTTCATTCATGCGTGCAATGAACCCCTGGGAGATACGCAGTTGTTGCTCGCTGAGGTTGATGCTGATGCTGCCGGCGCGTTGGTAACCGCTGGAAAAGATCACATCGCTGGACCATTGCGATGGCAGGGGCGGCAGTTGCAGGCTGATCTTCAGCTCGTCGGAGCGGGCGCCTGGCTCGAGGTCTGTCAGGCGGTCCAGCGATATATTCGAGTTCAGGGCTTCGCCCGGCATGTCCAGGGTCATGCCTATTTTCGCGTCATGAATCTGGTAAGGGTTGAACTGGTTTTCGAATTTGCCCAGCAGCACTGCCGTTTTCGGCGAGCTGTCGACGTTGATATTGAGGATGACCGTTTGCTGGTCGGGGGCCAGTTCGGCACTCACGTCCTGAGTGTCTTCAACACCGGTAGGAATAAAGCGCACGGCAGCCTGGGTCAACGGCTTTAGCCGTACCCGGTCATCTTTAAGCAAGCTGGCGAGGGCAGGCTGATTGAGCACCTGCTCCAGTGCGACACCGGCTTTTTGACCATAGGCCAGAGCGTAGATCATCAACCCGTTGGCTTCGTAGTTGGGGCCTTTGACCGGCATTTTCTGCGGGAAGGCGGCAATCCGGGTGATAGCTGCTTCGCTATGCAACAGGTCGTAGAATTCGCGGTTTTTGGCCTGGGTTTCGCTGCTGTTGTTCGGGCTGTTTTTATTGTTGGTGATGATCCAGACAATACCCTCGCGACCTTCCAGCCCGGTGGTGATTGAGGCCAGCAAAGCCTCTTTGAAGTCCGTGTCGGCATAGGCACCGCTGGCTTTGCGCTCCAGCTTCAAGCCATTGACGTAGTTGGGCAGTGCAGCGTGGTTGGCCGGGCCGCGATAGATCCACTCGGGCGAAGGGTGCTGACTGTCAGCCTGGTTGAACCCGCCAATGACGACTTCTGCGCTGCCGGCAGCAGTGCCCACCAGTTGGGTGACCATCGACTTGAACGGCGATGACGGATCGCTGTAGAACGGCTCCATCCAGCCTGAATTTTGTACCAGGAATACCTGGCGCAGAGGCTCTGCGCTGGCCACGCTGCTGGCAAGTACGAGGGAGAGCAACAGGCAGCGGCGCAGCCAGAAGGTCAAGCATTCCATCGGTAAAGCGCTCCGCATGAGTCGATATACAGCCACATTGCGTTATCAAAAAAGAACCACTGGGCATTCCAGGGTTCGCTGGCGCGAGCGCGGAATACAAATGACTGATCGCCGACTTGCTCGAAGCAGTAGTCGACATCCATAGGCTGGTGGTTATCGAAAAAGGCTTCCAGCGGGCTGGATTGTTTGGCTTTCATTGATAGCAGGCGTTTTTGCCCGCTGAATTCGATAAAGGGGTAAATCACGTCGCGGGTCGTCGGCGTGAAGTTCTCGTCGTACTCTTCCCAAGGGCGTTCGAGCCGCACGTTGTATTTAAAGCTCAAATGACCGGTGCTCAGGCGATACCCCTTGATGGGCATCGGCAGGTCGGTAGCACCCGGATCCAGTTGCAGGTAATGCTGACCGTCGGCATCGAAGATCAGCTGCCACAGGCCCCTGCCGTCCAGAAACGGTGGCCCTTGCTCGGGATGGGCGGTGGCGTTGTTGGGCCACGGATGCCATTGGGCCTTGAGTTCGCTGCCTTGGGTCAGGCTGAGGTAGCCGTGTTCACCGATCCACAACAGGCGACGGGAGGCTGCGTCGAGAATCGGCGCCGAGAGCCGGGTCATGCGCTCATGGTCAGCGCCTTCAACCAGGCAACGGTCCCACCCGTAGAGGCTGGCAGGGTTGACGATGCAAACGTGGCCGCTCTTGAGCTGAGGCAAATAAGACTGGCCTTCCAGTGTGCCAGGGCCGGCCAGCGGGCTGCCGTCGTCGCGCAAGGTTTGGTAACGCAGTGTGAGTGGGTCGACACTGACTAACGTCGCTCCGCTATCGCTGGAGAGCAACAGGTGCTGCTGGTTTTCGTCCACGTGAAGGGCGACTGACCAGGCCCAGCTTTCCAGGCGAGAGCGACCGATGGGTTCGCTCTTTGGCAGTAACTCAAGCCACTTGCCCGAGCCTCTTTGCCACAGGAACAAGCTGCCTTCGCGGCTTAGTGCGTACAGGGCTTCGCGATGCCCGCCGAGGTTGGCGGCGAGGAAGTTGAGGCCGTTCTTGCGAGGCAACTCAATAATCAGCTTGCGACTGTTCAGGTCACCCTGGCGGGTATCGAGCAACTGGCTGTACAAGCGCGAGCTGATCTCCTCGGCCGAGGACAGTTTGCAGCGCTCATTGATCACGCGAGAGCCACTGCCATCGCCATAAGGCGGTAGCCAGCGGGTAGTTGTCTGGTAGGCGACCTTCGGCAGTTCTTTGCCTGTGCTGGGGCAAAACGCGAATGCAGCAGGCAGGTAGTTGCCGGGAGAGGTATCAGGCGCGGGTGTTGCCCCGACCAGATAATCCAGATCAACCAGCTCGGCCGGGGGCTTGGTACCAGCGACCTGGTGCAGAGAGAATGTACCGTCATCTGCTTGCAGCCACTCCTGGTCGCCTAGCGTCCAGACAGAGGTGCGGTCGTTTCTGGCTATCTCCATATAATCCTGCCGATACCTGTAAACGGTGCATGCCAGTCCCTGCCGGGGTTATGGCAAGCACTTCACAAATGAGAGGGTGTGACTCAAACGATGGTGTGGCCAACGGCATTGATCAGTGCCGAATAATGGCGCGGTGCCACTTTCCATCGCGGAATAGTGGCAGAATGATAGGACTTGTCAACCGAACTTTAGTTCGGTCAGGGCAGCTGCAAACCGCCGGATGCCTTGTGGATTGTCCGTAGATGTTCGCCGATCAGTTTGACGTTGGCTTCGGTGGCTGCAATTTCGGCTGCACGGGCAGGCTCCAGCAGGCTGCGCACCTCCTTGTCCAGATCAGTGGTCAGACGCAGTAGCTGCTGCTGGCGCTGGCTGCTTTCTGATTCGAGCTTTTCCCACTCTCTGGTTTGCGGCAAGCCGTAGCCGTCGCTGCCGAGCAACTCTGCCGGGCGGCTGAGAAAACCGCTGCTGGCAAGAATTTCCTGCAGGGTCTTGTTGGCTTTGTCCATACCGCCATCCTTGAGCTGGCGTGCGCCCAGGTACTTTTGCTTGACCTCATCCTGTGCCAACAGCAGTTGCCGACGAAAGCTGGCTTGTTCCAGCAGCAACAATGCCGCACTGGCGCGCAGATCGGCTTGCTCAAGCCATGGGCGGCGTTCTGCTGCATCAAGGGCCAGCCAGTCTTCGACTGTGTTTTGCTTGATCGGCAAGCGGGTTTTGAGAACATCAAACATCGCCTGGTAGCGATCACGGTAGGAGTCGAAGCGATAACCCAGGCGCAACGCCTCTTTGGGATCCTCCAGCACGCTGGTATCGGCCAGACCGCGAGCCTTGAGCACTTCGAGCAAACCATTGGGCACAATGCTGTCCAGGCCTTTGAGCCGGGCATTGTCGCTGCCGCTACGCAGCAGTTTGAGGGTTTCAACCGCACAGTTATTGGAGATGAAGTAGTAGTCGCCGTCATAGCTCCAGTGCATCTCGGCGGCGTGTTCAACCACTTCTTCGATTTCAGGGCGGCTCAGTTTGAGCGGCACGGAAGCCAGGCTGCGCAGTTCGGTTTTAGTGTATTCGTCAATTACCTGGGCCAGCGGCAATACGAAAAGGCGCGATGGGTAAGCGCCTGTCAGGCCGTCCCAGCTTGAGAGCTGTACGTCATTGACGAATGCCCGGTAGGACAACACTAAGTGTTCTTGCAGGTCGAGTCGGCAGTCCGGCCCGCGTGGGCGGCCCGGGGCACAGATCACCAGGCGCAACATGCTATGGCCCCAGCGGCTGGCCCATTCCTGATTGGCCTCAGCCAGCAGGTAGTCGACGGCGTAGACCCGCTCGGGATCGACGGTACCCAGTGGCTGTTTGGCGAAATCGTTGCCGGCATTGAGGAAGGCAAAACCCTTCGGGCATTCGTCTCTGGCGGCAGGCGCCCAGCCGAAATGCTGCTGGTAGTAGCGATACAGTGCCGGGCGGCGGCAGGCGTAAGCCGGGTCGAGGAGGAAATACTCCATGTTGACTGCGACAAATTCCTTGGGGCTGCTGACTTCGTACAGGTCCGGGCTGCGCACCACCTGATGATTGTCTTGCTCGCGCTCGCCCCGGCGCCCCACGTATTGCTGCCAGCCGGCCAGATCAAGCAGACGCGGGTCATCGCTGAGGGTGAAGCGGCGTCCGGCTTGCCCGCGGCATTGGTCGGGCAGGCCAATCAGCCCCGTGTTGCTGTTTTGGCGGGTGCAGCGGCGTATCAGCGTGCGCTCGTCCGCGGGCCAGAGACGGGCACGGTCATATAGGTGTGTCAGTTCGTGCAAGACGGTGGCGAGCATCTCCCGGCGCACAGTGCCGTGGGGGCGGTTGGTCTGCAGGCGGGCAGCGGAACCATCGGTCAGCCCGGCCAGCAGCTTGCGATTAAGGTCCAGCTCGGAGGTCAGCGAAGCCTGGCCGTAAGCGTTGGCGGGCATGTCATCGGTCCACCCCACCAGGACTTGCCGGTCCAGTTGTTCGATAAAACGCGGTGGCAGTCTCTGCATGGCTTCATCAAGCAGGGCTTGGCTGGCCTGTTGCTCGGCCGGGCTCAGGCCCTCGGTCTTGAGTTGCAGATGCAGCGCGGCCTGGGCGCTGCTGGCAATCAGCAGCAGGCCACAGGCGGCGAGCCAGCGCGTTAACGGCCTCACAGTGCGAGTATGGCTTCGGCGAGGTCGTGATCGCTGGCGTTACGGGCTTCAGGCACGCGGTCGCGCAAGGTGCTGAAGGCCGCCTCCAGTTGTACGCCGCGAATATCGCCTTGGCTGGCAACGAAAGTGGCGGCGTCGTCGTGAGCTTCACGCACAACTTTGGAGTCACGGATGGAGGTAGTTGTATCGGACGTAAAATCGATGGTGCGGCCAAAAGCACGCACGATGATGTTACTGGTCTGCACGACGGTCTGTGCCTGTGCCACATCGGCAAGCAGCAAAAGGCCAAGAGTGGCGACAATCAAAGGGCTACGCATGAATTTTCTCCAGAAAAAGCGGGTATTTATTGGACGAGAATTGTCTGTGCCAGTTCAAGGTCGCTGGCACTCAATTTTGGCTGGTTCTGGCGCAGATAACGCAGGGCAGACTCCAGCTGTGCGCCTCGCGTCTGGCCATCACTGGCAATAAAGACGGCGGCATCATCCTGGGCGGCACGTATCAGTTTGTGATCAAAAGGCGCGGACGTCACTTTACTGGTGACATAACCACTGAGCACCACATTTTGCGTGGTCAGGTCGAAGGCGTTGGCTGATTGAGTCCAGCAGAGTGCAAGCAGAGCTAATAAGGAAAAACGCATGGGTCTCGAGGCTGTTTGAATGAGCGCCAAGGCTAGCGTAATGGCCGGAGCAGGGCCAGCGTGGGGGCGTTGTTGAAATTTTTTTCATGCCTGCACGGTATATGTGGGAGCGGGCTTGCTCGCGATTGTATCGGCGCGGTTTACCTGAGAAATCAGGGCGCCTGAATCGTGAGCCAGCCCGCTCTCACAGAGTGCTGACCCCGATCAGATCGTCAGGATCGCCTGGGCCAGCTGTGCATCGGTGGCCTGCAGCTGTGGTGCTTGCTGGCGGATGGCATCGAAGGCGCTTTCCAGTTTCACGCCACGGATGGCGCCTTCGCTGGCCACAAAGCTGGCAGCGTCGTCACGGGCTGCGCGCACGATCTTGTTGTCACGAAACGAGCCGGTAGCATCCGATGTCAGGTCGGTGGTGGCTTTGAGCGTACCCACGATGCCATCGGTGGTGGCGATGAAGCTCGTGGCGTTGGCGCTTGCAGCAACAGCCAGCAGAACTGCGGCACTAAGTAGGCGAAGAGTGGGCATGGTAATACTCCTGAACATGAACTAATGAAAATAGACGGTTATGGGCCGAATAGTAGGCTCAGGGTTGCTTCAGGCAAAGGTTGTTTTGTCCGAAGCGCGTATCAGGGTGCTCTGAATCAGGTATCAGGCAAACTGTACCTGTGGTATTTCAATTAATTTAAAACTGTACTTGTCACTTTGCAAGTGGGCAAAACTCGGCCCTAAAACGACAAAACCCGTCAGCGGTAATCCGCGACGGGCTTTGTTTTTTCAATTCAGGTTGCTGGCGGTGGACCGGTGGTCAGGGCCAGCGAGCGCTAATCAGCGCCAGAACGGCTTGCTCAGCTCTTCGTAACGCTGTGCTTCGCTAATCCCGGCATCAGCCAGAAGACGCGAGTCCAGGCGAGCCAGTTGATGGCGGCTGGAGATACGGCGCTGCCACAACATCAGGTTGGCAAGTACGCGCAAAGGCATGGAAGCCTGGGAGTTTACAGTGCTGCTTTCGCTGAACAGTTCGGAACTGAGTGTACGTTCCATGGTGACATCCTTCCGCTTGTGGCGGCATTGGCTAGTGGTTTAACTGATGCCAATGATCCTCCTCTTTGTCCAGGGTCTCTAGATACAGTTCGGTTGTATTGCGATGGGCCAGTTAACTGTTTATGCACGCTGTACGGGCACAAATAGACTCAACTGTACCTGTCCGCACCTAAGTGGTGCGAAATTGGCCCGAAGGTGAGTCAAAGGGAGTGTTACGGGTGGGAAATGACCAGTACAGCAGTACAGTTTTTGAAATATAAAGCATAAAAAAGCCGCTGACGTAACAGTATTTACGTCAGCGGCTGTCTAGCTCGCGGGTTACGGCAGCATTTTCCCGGTTTCTTCCAGGTTGATATGCCAGCTCAGGGCTTCGCGCAGGATGTGCGGGGTGTGGCCGCCAATCGCACAGGCCTTGGCGAAGTAGTCATTGAGAGCTTCACGGAAGTCCGGGTGCACACAGTTGTCGATAATGACCCGTGCGCGCTCACGCGGCGCCAGGCCACGCAGGTCGGCCAGACCCTGTTCGGTAACCAGGATGTCGACGTCATGTTCGGTGTGGTCAACGTGGCTGACCATTGGCACCACGCTGGAGATCGCACCCGCCTTGGCAATGGATTTGGTCACGAAGATCGCCAGGTGCGCGTTGCGGGCAAAGTCACCCGAACCGCCAATGCCGTTCATCATCCGCGTGCCGCACACGTGAGTGGAGTTGACGTTGCCGTAGATGTCGAACTCCAGGGCGGTGTTGATGCCGATGATACCCAGGCGACGAACCACTTCAGGGTGGTTGGAAATCTCCTGCGGGCGCAGGACCAGTTTGTCCTTGTAGCGCTCCAGATTGCCAAATACGTCCGAGTTGCGACGCTCCGACAGGGTGATGGAGCTGCCCGAAGCGAAGCTCATCTTGCCCGCGTCGATCAGGTCGAAGGTCGAATCCTGCAGTACTTCGGAGTACATGGTCAGGTCTTCGAACGGCGAGTCGATCAGGCCGCACATCACCGCGTTGGCGATGTTGCCGATACCGGCTTGCAGCGGGCCGAGCTTGTTGGTCATGCGCCCGGCTTCAACTTCGGCTTTAAGGAAGTTGATCAGATGAAAGGCGATACCGTCGGTTTCGCTGTCCGGCTCGGACACGGTGGATGGCGAGTCCGGCTTGTTGGTGATCACGATGGCGACGATTTTTTCCGCCGGGATCGGGATTGCGGTGCTGCCGATACGGTCGTCGACCTTCACCAACGGGATCGGTGTGCGCGTCGGACGGTAGGTCGGAATATAGATGTCGTGCAGACCTTCCAGGTTCGGGTTATGCGCCAGGTTGATCTCGACGATCACTTGCTTGGCGAAAATCGCGAAGCTGGCGGAGTTGCCCACGGATGTCGTCGGAACAATATGACCTTGTTCGGTAATGGCCACTGCTTCAATAACTGCAATGTCCGGCAGCTTGAGCTGATTGTTGCGCAACTGCTCAACGGTTTCGGACAAATGCTGGTCGATAAACATCACTTCACCGGCGTTGATCGCCTTGCGCAGAGTGCTGTCTACCTGGAACGGCATGCGACGGGCCAATACGCCGGCTTCCGTCAGTTGCTTGTCGAGGTCGTTGCCCAGGCTGGCGCCGGTCATCAGGGTGATTTTCAGCGGCGACTTCTTGGCCCGCTCGGCCAGGGCCTGGGGGACGGCTTTGGCTTCGCCGGCACGGGTAAAACCGCTCATGCCGACAGTCATGCCGTCTTGGATAAGGGCGGCGGCTTCTTCGGCGCTCATGACCTTATCGTGCAGGGAGTTCAGGCGAATACGTTCACGGTACATGGATTGTTATCTCGGGCAACGGAAGCAAGAGGCGCAGTCTATTCATTTTCAGAGCCTTGCGTCCCGCTACCATGGTCGAATGCCAGCGGCCGATTTAGAGCCTTTGGTCGGGTTCCTTGGAAAAAGAAAAACCCCGGCCAATAGAGCGCCGGGGTTCTCGATGTTGCGTTGGTGCGCGATGTTACTCGACAGCTTTAACCATATCTTCAATAACTTTCTTGGCGTCACCGAAGACCATCATGGTTTTATCCAGGTAAAACAACTCGTTATCCAGACCGGCATAGCCGCTGGCCATTGAGCGCTTGTTCACGATGACAGTCTTGGCTTTATAGGCTTCGAGGATCGGCATGCCGGCAATCGGCGATTTTGGATCGTTCTTGGCCGCCGGGTTGACCACGTCGTTGGCGCCCAGTACGAGCACCACGTCGGCCTGGCCGAACTCGGAGTTGATATCTTCCATCTCGAACACCTGGTCGTAAGGCACTTCGGCCTCGGCCAGCAGTACGTTCATATGGCCTGGCATGCGGCCCGCAACCGGGTGAATCGCGTACTTCACGGTCACGCCGCGGTGAGTCAGCTTTTCCGTCAGCTCTTTAAGTGCGTGTTGTGCCCGTGCCACGGCCAGGCCGTAACCCGGGACGATGATTACGGTGTCGGCGTTGGTCAACAGGAAGGTGGCGTCGTCCGCCGAGCCGGATTTCACCGGACGGGCTTCTTGCGCACCGGCCGGGCCACCGACGTCGGTTGCACCGCCAAAGCCGCCGAGGATCACGTTGAAGAACGAACGGTTCATCGCCTTGCACATGATGTACGACAGGATCGCGCCCGAAGAACCTACCAGCGAACCGGCAATGATCAGCATCGAGTTGTTCAGCGAGAAACCGATACCGGCAGCCGCCCACCCCGAGTAGCTATTAAGCATCGACACCACCACAGGCATGTCGGCGCCGCCAATCGGGATAATGATCAGCACACCCAGCACGAACGCCAGAGCCAGCATCAGCGCGAAAGCATTGAGGTTGCCGGTCAGCATAAACGTGATGCCCAGGCCCAGCGTGGCCAGGCCCAGTACCAGATTGAGCTTGTGCTGGCCGCCGAATTGTACCGGTGCACCCTGGAACAGGCGGAACTTGTACTTGCCCGAGAGTTTGCCGAAAGCGATCACCGAACCGGAGAAGGTGATTGCACCAATGGCCGCGCCCAGGAACAGCTCCAGACGGTTGCCCGCCGGGATGGCGTCGCCCAGGTGTTTGACGATGCCCAGCGATTGCGGTTCGACCACGGCTGCAATGGCAATAAATACCGCCGCGAGGCCGATCATGCTGTGCATGAAGGCAACCAGCTCAGGCATTTTGGTCATCTCGACACGCTTGGCCATGATCGAGCCTGCTGTACCGCCGATCAACAGGCCAACAATGACGTAGCCGATACCAGCGGTGGCAATCTCGGCGCCCAGCTTGTAGATCAGGCCAACCGTGGTGATGATCGCCAGACCCATGCCGAGCATGCCGAACAGGTTCCCGCGACGAGAGGTGGTGGGGTGCGACAGGCCTTTGAGGGCCTGAATGAAGCAGATCGACGCAACCAGATACAGAACAGTAACCAGGTTCATGCTCATGGCTTGCGCACCTCTTCTTTGGCTTTAGGTGCTTTCTTCTTGAACATTTCCAGCATGCGCCGGGTGACCAAAAATCCACCGAATACGTTTACGGCAGCCAGCGCGACTGCCAGGGTGCCCATGGTTTTACCCAGGGGGGTAACGGTCAGCGCGGCGGCGAGCATGGCGCCTACAATCACGATCGCCGAGATGGCGTTGGTAACGGCCATCAGCGGGGTGTGCAGCGCAGGTGTAACGTTCCAGACCACGTGATAGCCCACATAGATGGCCAGCACGAAGATGATCAGGTTGTAGATACCGGGGGAGATGAGCTCTTCCATTATTATTGTCCTCAGCCGTTTTTGCGCACGACTTGACCGTCGCGGCACATCAGGCATGCGGCGACGATGTCGTCTTCAAGGTTGATCTGGAACTGCCCTTCGGAGGTGAAGACCAGCTTGAGGAAGTCCAGCAGGTTGCGGGCGTAGAGTGCCGAGGCGTCCGCAGCAACCATGGCGGGCAGGTTGGTGTGGCCGACGATGGTTACGCCGTGTTCAACCACGACCTGATCGGCGACGGTCAGCGGGCAGTTACCGCCCTGGGCTGCAGCCAGATCGATGACCACTGAGCCCGGCTTCATCTGGGCTACGGTTTCTGCGCTTAGCAGCACCGGGGCTTTACGGCCCGGGATCAGGGCTGTGGTGATCACGATGTCAGCCTGCTTGGCGCGCTCATGCACGGCCAGTGCCTGGCGCTGCATCCAGCTGGCAGGCATCGGGCGGGCGTAGCCGCCTACGCCAACGGCGCACTCGCGTTCTTCGTCGGTCTCATAAGGCACGTCGACAAACTTGGCTCCAAGCGATTCGATCTGCTCTTTAACCGCAGGTCGCACATCGCTGGCTTCGATTACGGCACCCAGGCGCTTGGCGGTGGCAATGGCCTGCAAACCTGCAACACCGGCACCCAAAATAAGCACGCGAGCGGCTTTGACGGTACCGGCGGCGGTCATCAGCATCGGCATAAACCGCGGATGGTGGTGAGCGGCGATCAGGACGGCTTTATAGCCGGCGATATTGGCTTGGGATGACAGCACATCAAGACTTTGCGCACGAGAGGTTCGTGGAGCAGCTTCGAGAGAGAAGGCGGTGATCCCGCGCTCGGCCAGTTTGGCAATGGTTTCATTGCTGAACGGGTTAAGCATGCCAATCAGCACGGTGCCGGTTTTGATCAGGGCCAGTTCGCTGTCGCTGGGGGCGACAACCTTGAGAATCAGCTCTGCGCCGAAAGCATCTGTAGCGTTGCCAATAGTTGCGCCGGCGGCTTCATAAGCACTGTCGATAACGCTGGCATTAACGCCGGCGCCGCTTTGAACAGTCACTTTATGGCCTTGGCCGATCAGCTTCTTGATGGTTTCCGGGGTTGCAGCAACCCGCGTTTCACCCGTATGGGTTTCGAGAGGAACACCAATGTGCACGTCATATCTCCTGCGTGATCTTTTATAAGAAAGCCAGCGCACTACGGATGGTGCGACTGGGGCGGCCGATCAGCACGATCCCACCAAAAGTATGGGTGGGGCGGGGCATTCTGCTGGCAATTTTTTTACCCTTCAAGGACTTATGGAGGATGACGAGATACAAACTACAAGTCATGCAGTGACCGAATGTCGCAATGGTCGGCTGCATGCCTTTAAATACGTGGCTTACAGAAGATTTGACGTTTTTTTGAGTTTTTTTCAGATTTCTTTTGGTTATCGCTGCATAACTTTGAGAAATACCCTGTAGGCCGCGTGGTTACTGGCCTGCAGGTTTGTCCAGTTAGACCAAAGTACCGAGTGTCAAAACGCGACATTTACTTATATATGTAGTGACTTTTTATGCTGCGCTACATAGTTCGTGCGGACGATGCGATCCTTTAAATCAGGCTGTAGCCCTCGGCCTGCTTGATCAGCCAGTCTCGAAAGGCCTGCAATGAAGCCGACTCAATTTTGCGTTCGGGGATCATCAGGTAGTAAGCCCTGGTGCTGGGCAGGCTGCTGTCATTGGCAATCACCAGGCGTTTTTCGGCCAATTCGCGCTGAATCAAAAAGGGCGGAATCAGGGCGACCCCCATTTCATGCATGGCCGCCTGAGCCAGCATTGAAAAGAGCTCATAACGTGGGCCGCTCATGTCGCGTGGCACATTTATGTCCTGGGCGTTGAACCATTGGCGCCAGGCGTAGGGGCGGGTGGTTTGCTGCAGTAGGGGGAGTTCGGCGAGGGTGTGCGGGGAGAGGCTCTTATGCGGGCCCAGCAGGTTAGGACTACACACGGGTACCGGGTTTTCTCCCATCAGGCGGTAGGACGAAGTGCCGGACCAGTCAGCATCACCGAAGTAGATGGCAGCATCGAAGTCGGTATCTGCGAACAGAAAAGGGCGTGTGCGGTTGGTCAGGTTGACCGTGACATCCGGGTGCTGTTGCTGGAAGTCCTTGAGCCGGGGCAGCAGCCATTGCGTGCCGAAGGTGGGCACCACGGCCAGTTCGATCACGTTGGCGCCTTGTTGGCCCATGACGGACAGCGTGTCCCGTTCTACAGCATCCAGTTGGATTGCGATGCGCCTACTGTAGGAGATGCCGGCTTCTGTCAGTTTTACGCCACGCTTGGAGCGTCGGAACAGTTCTACACTCAGAAACTCTTCCAGGCTGGCGATCTGTCGGCAAATAGCCCCTTGAGTGATGGAAAGCTCTTGTGCGGCCTTGGTAAAGCTTTCATGGCGCGCAGCCGCTTCGAAGCTGATCAGGGCGGTTGTGCTGGGGATCTTGCGGCGCATGTACGGCTTCCTCACTAAATACAGTCAGAAATGGCTTTCATGTGGTTCACGGAGTGAGAAATTATCACAGCATCGTGTCGAATCCTCGTTTGTCCTTCTATATAGAGGGAGCCTAGGATCAGTGCACGATATTTGATCTATTACGCGAGGGTTCTCTCATGGCGGGTAAAGCAAGCTTCAACTGGATTGATCCACTGTTGCTGGATCAGCAGCTCACTGAAGAAGAGCGCATGGTGCGCGACAGTGCCGAGCAGTTTGCTCGGGACAAACTGGCGCCGCGTGTACTTGAGGCTTTCCGCAATGAGAAGACCGATCCTGCAATTTTCCGTGAGATGGGTGAGACCGGTTTGCTGGGCGCGATGATCCCTGAGCAGTACGGCGGCAGTGGCCTTAACTACGTCAGCTACGGCCTGATTGCCCGCGAAGTGGAGCGTGTCGACTCGGGCTACCGTTCAATGATGAGCGTGCAGTCCTCCCTGGTAATGGTGCCGATCAATGAGTTCGGTACCGAAGCGCAGAAGCAGAAGTACCTACCCAAGCTGGCATCTGGCGAGTGGATTGGCTGCTTCGGTCTGACTGAGCCAAACCACGGCTCTGACCCTGGTGCGATGATTACCCGTGCGCGTTCGGTAGAGGGTGGCTACAGCCTGACGGGCAGCAAGATGTGGATCACCAACAGCCCTATCGCCGATGTGTTTGTAGTGTGGGCGAAGGACGATGAAGGCGACATTCGTGGCTTTGTTCTTGAAAAAGGCTGGAAGGGTCTGACTACACCTGCGATTCACGGCAAGGTCGGTTTGCGTGCGTCCATTACCGGCGAAATCGTCATGGACAACGTATTTGTGCCGCAAGAGAACATCTTTCCGGATGTGCGCGGCCTCAAAGGTCCTTTTACTTGTCTTAATTCGGCTCGTTACGGCATCTCCTGGGGGGCGCTGGGCGCAGCCGAGTTCTGCTGGCACACCGCGCGCCAGTACACCCTTGACCGTCATCAGTTTGGCCGGCCTTTGGCTGCGACCCAGCTGATCCAGAAAAAACTGGCTGACATGCAGACCGAGATTACGCTGGCCCTGCAGGGTTGCCTGCGTCTGGGGCGGATGAAGGATGAAGGTACAGCGGCGGTTGAGATCACTTCGATCATGAAGCGCAACTCGTGCGGCAAATCCCTGGATATCGCACGCATGGCTCGCGACATGCTGGGTGGCAACGGAATCTCCGATGAGTTCGGCGTGGCGCGTCATCTGGTCAACCTGGAAGTCGTGAACACCTATGAAGGCACGCATGATGTGCATGCCTTGATCCTTGGGCGTGCGCAGACCGGTCTTCAGGCGTTCTATTAACAGGAGCTCGGCTCATGGGTGCTTTATCGCATTTGCGGGTGTTGGATTTGTCTCGTGTGTTGGCGGGGCCGTGGGCGGGGCAGATACTGGCTGACCTGGGGGCTGAGGTAATCAAGGTTGAGCGCCCGGGCAATGGTGATGACACCCGGGCCTGGGGGCCCCCCTTCCTTAAAGATGCTTATGGTGAGAGTACGGGGGAGGCTGCCTATTACTTGTCAGCCAACCGCAACAAGCAATCGGTAACTATTGACTTCACCAAGCCGCAAGGCCAGCAACTGGTTCGCGAGCTGGCAGCCAAATCCGACATCCTGATCGAGAACTTCAAGGTGGGTGGCCTGGAGGCGTATGGCTTGGACTACGCGTCGCTCAAGGTATTGAATCCGGACTTGATCTACTGCTCGATTACGGGGTTCGGTCAGACTGGCCCTTATGCCAAGCGGGCCGGCTATGACTTTATGGTTCAGGGGCTGGGTGGGTTGATGAGCCTGACCGGGCGGCCTGAGGGTGAGGAGGGTGCGGGGCCGGTGAAGGTGGGTGTTGCGCTGACAGATATTTTGACCGGGCTCTACTCGACGGTTGCGATCCTGGCAGCCCTTGCCCATCGTCAGCATGATGGTGGCGGGCAGCATATAGATATGGCGTTGCTGGACGTGCAGGTCGCTTGTTTGGCTAATCAGGCGATGAACTATTTGACTACAGGTGTGGCTCCGCAACGCCTGGGTAATGCCCATCCGAACATCGTGCCTTATCAGGATTTTCCGACGGCAGATGGTGACTTCATTCTTACTGTGGGAAATGACAGTCAATTCCGCAAGTTTGCTGAAGTAGCTGGCCGACCGGAGTGGGTCGATGATCCGCGTTTTGCTACCAACAAGTTGCGTGTGGCGAACCGGTCGGAGCTGGTACCGCTCATCAGGCAGGCAACGGTGTTTAAAACCACCGCTCAGTGGGTTGCACAGTTGGAGGCTGTCGGCGTGCCTTGTGGGCCCATCAATGACCTGGCGCAGGTGTTTGCTGATCCTCAGGTTCAGGCCAGAGGGTTGGCGATGCAGTTGCCCCATGCGCTGGCGGGGCTGGTACCCCAAGTGGCGAGCCCTATCCGGTTGTCCAAAACCCCGGTGGAGTATCGCAATGCTCCTCCTTTGCTGGGTGAGCATACCCGGCAGGTCCTGGAGCAGGTACTGGGGTTGAAGGCAGCAACGGTGGAGGCTTTAAGGCGGTCGGGTGTTGTGTAGCTATATAGAGGGGGCGTTAGCCCCCTCTATATAGCTGTATTACGGGTGTTTCTGGATTAAGTGATAGAGTCGCTCAATTAGTCCTTGACTCAGTTTTGTAACTGTCTATAATTCGCCCCACTTCCGGCGCAGTCGAAACGGAAAACTCCTTGAGTTTCAATGAGTTGGACGGTTTTCGGCGGTGTCAGCTTCAAGTCATCGAAGCAGGAAATGAGGTGTTGACAGCAGCGTGTAACGCTGTAGAATTCGCCTCCCGCTAACGAGAGATCGAAAGCGCAAGTGGTTGATGTTACAGAGGAAACTTTGAAAACATCTTAAAATAACCGC
>NZ_WIWL01000173.1:0-59682 GCF_009600105.1 Pseudomonas sp. FSL R10-0056 | reverse complement strand
GCCCTGGCCTATGCTGAAGCAGGCGCCGACGTGGTTCTGGCCGCCCGCACCTTGGCCGACGTTGAAGCCGTAGCCGAAGAAGTACGCAGCCTCGGCCGTCGGGCCCTGGCCCTGAGCTGCGACGTCAATGACAGCGAACAGCGCAGCGCTCTGGTCACCCAGGCCCGCGAGCAGATGGGCCGCATCACCCACCTGGTAAACAATGCTGGCGGCGCCGGCCCCAACGATCCGCTGACCCTGAGCGTGGAGCGTTTTGAAGAAATCATGCGCTTCAACGTGTCTTCGGCCTATCACCTGAGCCAGCTGTGCGTGCCGCATATGCGCGAAGCCGGCAGCGGCAACATCATCAATATCACCTCGGGCGCGGCGCGTTATGCGCAAACCCAATTCAGCGCCTACGGCACCGCCAAGGCCGCGCTGAGCCATATGACCCGCCTGCTGGCCCAGGACTTTGCACCGCAGGTACGGGTCAACGGCATTGCTCCCGGCCCGGTACTGACTGCCGCCCTCAATGGCGTGCTGCCGGTGGCCATGCGCGACGGCATGATCAAGGCCACGCCGCTGCAAAGCCTGGGCGAAGTTGAAGATATCGCGGCTGCAGCGCTGTACCTGGCCAGCCCGGCTTCACGCTGGGTCACCGGCAAGATCCTGGAAGTAGACGGCGGCGCCGAATCGAGCGTCTGGCCGGGTTGAGCCACCATCAAACCGTGGGAGCGAGCCTGCTCGCGAAGAAGTTTCGCGAGCAGGCTCGCTCCCACAAGAGGATTTTCTGCATAGCCTCCCGAGAGCCAATTTATGGACACACAGTTGATTGAAGCCCTGGGCGACGAGTTGTTTCACGCCCTGCTGGAGCGGCGCAGCCTTGAGCCATTGACCGCCCGTTACCCGGATTTGACCCTGGACACGGCCTACCGCATTTCCCTGCGTTTCTTGCAACGCCGCCAGGCGCTGGGCGAGCAGGTGGTCGGCAAAAAAATTGGCGTTACCAGCCGTGCCGTGCAGGACATGCTTGATGTGCACCAGCCCGATTTCGGCTTCTTGACCGACCGCATGCAAGTCGCCGACAACAGCGATGTGAGCTTTGCCGCCCACCACCTGGTGCAGCCACGGGCTGAAGGCGAAATCGCCTTTATCCTCGGCGAAGACCTGCACGGCCCCGGCATCACCGCCGAAGACGTAATGGCAGCCAGCCAATGGGTGGTGCCGTGTTTCGAAATTGTCGACTCGCGCATTGCCGACTGGAAAATCCGCATTCAGGAC
Organism: Pseudomonas sp. FSL R10-0056; assembly: GCF_009600105.1. Classification (NCBI taxonomy): domain Bacteria; kingdom Pseudomonadati; phylum Pseudomonadota; class Gammaproteobacteria; order Pseudomonadales; family Pseudomonadaceae; genus Pseudomonas; species Pseudomonas sp. FSL R10-0056. The sequence continues at coordinate 58,422 of NZ_WIWL01000173.1, read as the reverse complement.
ACCGTGGCCGACAATGCTTCCTGCGGTGTTTTCGCCCTGGGCGAACAGCGCATCAACCCGCGCGAGCTGGATCTGGCCAAGGTCGAGTTGCACTTGCTGAAAAACGGCCAGCCCGCCGGTCATGGTTTTGGCTCGGCGGTACAGGGCCACCCCTGCGAGGCCGTGGCCTGGCTGGCCAATACCCTGGGCAAGTTCGACATCCCGTTTCGCAAGGGCGAAATCATCCTTTCCGGCGCACTGGCGCCGCTGGTTCCGGTACAACCCGGCGATGAGGTCAGCCTGACTCTCAGCGGCCTGGGCTCTGCCAACCTGCGCTTTGTGCCCTAACCCCCCTTCGAGACCTTAGCCATGAGCAAAAAGATCAAATGTGCCCTGATCGGGCCGGGCAATATCGGCACCGATCTGCTTTACAAGCTGCTGCGCAGCGAAGTGCTGGAGCCCGTGTGGATGGTGGGCATCGATGCCACCTCCGAAGGCCTGAGCCGCGCCCGCGAGATGGGCCTGAAGACCACCAGTGACGGGGTCGACGGTCTGTTGCCGCACGTGCTGGCAGACAATATCCAGATCGCCTTCGATGCCACCTCGGCTTATGTCCATGCTGAAAACAGCCGCAAGCTCAACGAGCTGGGCGTGCTGATGATCGACCTGACACCGGCTGCCATTGGCCCGTATTGCGTACCGCCGGTCAACCTCAAGGCCAACCTCAAGCGCGGCGCCATGAACGTCAATATGGTCACCTGCGGCGGCCAGGCCACCATTCCGCTGGTGGCGGCCGTGTCCAGCGTCCAGCCGGTGGCTTACGCCGAAATCGTCGCTACTGCCGCGTCAAAATCGGTGGGCCCGGGCACGCGCAAGAATATCGACGAATTCACCCGCACCACGGCCAGTGCCATCGAGCAGGTGGGCGGGGCGAAAAAGGGCAAGGCGATCATTATCGTCAATCCCGCCGAGCCGCCGCTGATCATGCGCGATACCGTGCATTGCCTGACTGAAACCGAACCGGATCAAGCCGCGATCAGCCTGGCCATCGCCAGCATGATCGAGCAGGTACAGCAGTATGTACCGGGCTACAAGCTGGTCAACGGCCCGGTGTTTGACGGCAACCGGGTCTCGATTTTCATGGAGGTCGAAGGCCTGGGCGACTACTTGCCCAAGTACGCCGGCAACCTGGACATCATGACCGCCGCGGCCGCCCGCACCGCCGAGATGTTCGCCGAGGAAATCCTCAAGGGCGAGCTGCAACTCAAGGCATCAGCCCCCCAACCTGCCCTCGCTTAAGGAGCCGATCATGGATCTTCGCGGCAAAAAAATTACCGTGCATGACATGTGCCTGCGCGACGGCATGCACCCCAAGCGTCACCAGATCAGCCTGCAGCAGATGAAAGACATCGCCTGCGGCCTGGACGCAGCCGGCGTGCCGCTGATTGAGGTCACCCATGGCGACGGCCTGGGTGGCAGCTCGGTGAACTACGGCTTCCCGGCGCACACCGATGAGCAGTACCTGTCGGCCGTGATCCCGATGATGAAAAAGGCCAGGGTGTCAGCCCTGCTGCTGCCGGGTATCGGCACCGTGGACCATCTGCAAATGGCCCATGAACTGGGGGTCAATACCATCCGCGTGGCGACCCATTGCACCGAGGCGGACGTGTCCGAGCAACACATCTCCTATGCCCGCAAGCTGGGCATGGACACCGTGGGTTTCTTGATGATGGCCCATATGAACAGTCCCGAGGGGCTGGTCAAACAGGGCAAGTTGATGGAGAGCTTCGGCGCCAACTGCGTCTACCTCACCGATTCGGCCGGCTACATGCTGCCACACGATATCAAGGCGCGGGTTGCAGCCCTGCGTGCGGCCCTGCACCCGGACACCGAGATCGGCTTTCACGGCCATCACAACCTGTCGATGGGCGTGTCCAACTCCATCGCGGCCATCGAGGCCGGAGCCACCCGCATCGACGCTGCGGCGGCCGGGCTCGGCGCGGGCGCGGGGAATACGCCGATGGAAATCCTGGTGGCCGTTTGCGACCGCATGGGCATAGAAACCGGGGTCAGTGTGTTTGGCATTCAGGACGTGGCCGAGGATCTGGTGGTGCCGATCATGGACTTCCCGATCCGCAGCGACCGCGATGCCCTGACCATGGGCTACGCCGGGGTGTATGGCTCGTTCCTGCTGTTTGCCAAGCGCGCCGAGAAAAAGTACGGCGTGCCAGCACGGGAGATTCTGGTGGAGATGGGTCGCCGCGGCATGGTTGGCGGCCAGGAAGACATGATCGAAGACACCGCCATGACCCTGGCGCGCCAGCGGGCCTGAGGCGTCGCACCTTGACGGAGGCGCTGACCGGGTCAGCGCCTTCGGCGTTTTTACCTCACAGGAAACCCACCATGTCCAACACTCATGTCGGCTGGCGCAGCCATGCTTTGCTGTTATTGCTGGCAGCGGTGTTTGCCGACAACTTTGTCGGGCGCCAGATTCTGGCAGTGATGATTGAGCCGATCAAAGCCGAGTTCGGCGTCAGTGACACAGCGATGGGGCTGATTTCCGGCCTGGCCTTTGCCGCGGTATTCGCCCTGCTTGCCCTGCCTGCCGGTCGCCTGGCCGACCGTATGGTACGCACCCGCTTATTGGCCATCGCCTGTTTGCTGTGGGCCGTGGCAACCATGTTGTGCGGGCTGGCAGTGAGCTTCTGGATGCTCGCCCTGGCACGCATGGCTGTGGCGGTGAGCGAGTCGCCGACCACCTCGACATCGATGTCGATCATTGCCGACCTCTACCCGCCCCATCGCCGATCGTTTGCCATCAGTTGCTTCACGGCGGCACCGACCTTCTCCGCAGTGATCGGCCTCAGCCTTGGCGCCTGGGTGGTTGAGCACTATGGCTGGCGCACCGCGTTTATCGTGATCGGCATGCCGGCGCTGATGTTCTCCACGCTGCTGGCCTTTGTGGTGAAGGACCCGGCGCGTGGCCGCTGGGACCTGGCCAGCGCCCACGCGGCCCACCCCCTGCAGAGCATGGGCAGCGAGGCACGCAAACTCTGGGCCCTGCCCGCTTACCGTTGCCTGGTGATGGCGGGTGGTTTGACCACCCTGGGCTCTTATGCCATCGGCATGTGGAACACCAGCTTTCTGGTGCGCTCCCACGGTTTGTCACTGCAACATGCCGGGTTGCTGGCGGGTTTTATCTGCGGCGGCTTTGCCGGGATCGGCGCCTTGTTCAGCGGCTGGCTGAGTGACCACCTGACCCGGCGCAACCCGCACTGGCAAGTGGGCATTCCGGTCATAGGGCATGTGACAGCGCTCAGTGCGCTGTTCGCCTACCTGCTGTGGCCAAACACAGTGTGGCTGCAGGTGGGCAGCGTACCGGTGCCCAGTGCGATGCTGCTGTGCGCGCTCTACAGCTTTTTTTCGGTGTGGTGGGTCGCGCCGTCGTTCAATCTGATCACCCAACTGGTCCCGGCCAACCGCCGGGGTACGGCGATGGCCTTGCAGACCATTATTTCGACCCTGCTGGGGATTGGCCTGGGGCCGTTGCTGGCCGGTTTGCTCAGCGATGCCCTGCAGCCGGCTTTCGGTATTGAATCGCTGCGCTATGCATTACTGCTGGTAAGCCTGCCGGTGGCAGGTGCAATCATGTTGCTGATTCGCACCGCCAGCCATGCCGGGCAAAATTGCTATAGGCATGTAGAGCGGGCGGCATAATCGTCGATAAATTTGCGTGTCAGCTCATACGACGTCAGCTCGGCCATGCGCCCGGGGCTCAGGGGGAAAGCCTGGCCCGCCCACAGGTTGATAAAGTCGCCGCTGTCAGCCCCGGACTTGGCCTTGAGCGGCAGCAGCACACCACCGGCCAACGGAAAGGCTGGCGCCTGGGAGTTGATCGGGCCCAGTTCGCGCATGACCCGATTGACGATGCCCCGTGCTGGCCGCCCGGTAAACAGATTGGTCAGCGCGGTATCACTGGCCTGAGCCTCGCGCAACGCACGGTGATGAGCCCTGGCCAGCTTTGCTTCAGGGCAAAACAGGTAAGCAGTGCCGATTTGCACGGCACTGGCGCCAAGTGCAAACGCCGCCGCGATCCCTCGCGCATCGGCGATGCCGCCTGCAGCAATCACCGGCACTGACACGGCATCGACGATTTGCGGCACCAGAGCGAAGGTGCCGATTTGCGTGGTCAGCTCACGATGCAGGAACATCGCCCGATGACCGCCCGCTTCATAGCCCATGGCGATAATTGCGTCACAGCCGTGGTGTTCCAGCCATTGCGCCTCGTCAACCGTCGTGGCCGAACTGAGCACCCTGGCCCCACAGGCCTTGACCCTGGCCACAAACTCCGGTGCCGGCAGGGCAAAGTGAAAACTCACCACTTCGGGGCGCAATTCCTCAACCAGGGCGCAGGTGGCTTCATCGAAAGGGGCGCGGCTGGATATCGGAGTGGGCGCGTCATAATCGGCGCCGAGCTCGCTGTAATAGGCCTTGAACAGCGACTTCCACTGCTCGATGGCAGCCTCGTCGTACTCCGGAGGCTGATGGCAGAAAAAGTTCAGGTTGAGCGGCTGGTCGCAGGCAGCCCGAAAGGTTGCCACCTCGCTGCGGATGGCCTCCAGGCTCAACGTGGCACAGGCCAGTGAGGCCAGCCCCCCGGCCTGTGCCACGCCGATCATGATATCGGCGCCAGCGCCCAGCATCGGTGCCTGAATCAGGGGGTGGGCGATACCCAGCAGATCGGTGAAACGCGAATCGGGCCAGCAGCTCATGGGGGCTCTCAGGGTCGACAATCGGGAGCTGGATACTAGTGGCTCGCCTGCAGATGAGGCAAGTTGCCCAAGACTATGTAGCAGCTGACGAGCGGAGCGAGGCTGCGTTCGTCAGCTGCTACGAAAGTCCGCAATGGCCGAATTATTTTTTGCTGGCCAGAGCCGCAATCAATGCCGGGTCATGATTGTAGATATCCGGTGCGTAGGTCACCTTGCCGTCCTTGTTTGCCTGGGCGGTCCAGTAGGTCATCAGGATCGGTGTCGGGTTCGACAGCCTGAACTCATGGGTCAGCCCGGTACCCAACAGCTCCTCGCTACGGACTTTTTCGGCAGGTGTCACCAGCAAGTCACGCAGCTGGAACACCGCTTCAACCCGCACGCAACCCGAACTGAAAGCCCGTGGCCCCTTGCTGAACAAGGCCTGGCTAGGGGTGTCGTGGAGGTACACCGAGAACGGATTGGGGAAGCGGATGGCAATACGGCCCAACGGGTTCCTCGGCCCCGCGCCCTGGCGCAGCAGGATGTTGCCCGGTCGATCCCAGTCGATATCCTGAGCCGCCAGCGGCTGGCCGTTGCTGTCCACAATCTGCAGGTCCTGACGGCTGAGGAAAGACGGGTCGCGACGGATCTGCGGCAGTTTGTCTTCACGAAAGATGGTCGGCGGAATGGTCCAGGTCGGGTTGAGCGTAAGGCGATTGACCCGGGACTTGAGCAGCGGGGTCTGGCGCTCGGCACGACCGACCTGGGTGCGTGTCTGCCACACCGGCACACCGTTGCGGTACACGGTCAGTTGCGCTGCGGGCACATTGACCAGCAGGATATCGGGCTCCAGATCCTGGGCTATCCAGCGAAAGCGCTCCAGATTGATGCGCAGCTGCTCACGCCGCGCCTGGGGGCTGATGTTGAGTTCTTTAAGGGTGCCCGCGCCGATTACACCGTCGGCCTGCAACGAATGGTCGAGCTGGAAGCTCTTCACCGCCGCCACCAGTTCATTGCTGTAATGGTGATCGACAGTCGCCGGCAGGTGGCTGAGGTAGCCTTCACTGACCAGTCGCCGGGCCAGCTCGGGCACCCGCGCATCCTCAGCCCCCGGACGCAGCAACGGCCCGCTGGCCAGTGGTTGCCATTGTGGCAAGGGTTGCTGACGCTGGCGGGCATAGACCCGACGCAGGTTTTGATACAGCTCGTTTTGCGGGCGCGCCTGTTCAAAAGCCCGGGGCAAGTCCGCCAGGCCCGGGCCGGCAAAGGCCAGGATGCGGGCCTGGCGGTCTTGTGCAACCTCACTGGCATGCCATACCGGCTCGAACCGCGACTGCTGCAGGCGACCATAGTGCAGGTCCTGCAAGGCTTGCAGATACTGCTGGCTGATCCCGATATCGGCACACAGATCACCAGCGACAGGCAGTTTGTAGGTGTCGGGGTCCAGACCGTCATCCGCCAACTGCGCAAGCTCCCCTTGCAGGGCGCTCAAACGGCCATTGACCGACCATACCGGCTGGTCATTCTGCCCCTGATAAAACCCCTGCAGCATTCGCAGCATCGGTGCATTGACCCGTGGCGCCAGGACCGGACAGGCTTGCGGCAGTTGGCTGAGCGCTTGTTGTACCGGGCTTGTGGTGTCTGCCTGTAGGGGATCGGCTACAGCGACCAGTGGCACAGTCAGCAAGGCAATGCTCAAGTAAAATGCGCGTTTTTTGAACAACTGCTTTACTCCAATTATGGGCCGTCATCTTTAACTTCAGCTCAATCAGCGGTCACGGCAAACCCACAGGCTAGCAGTTAAAACCCAAGCGCCAAGTTATCGGCGCAGCATTACTGGTCTGACTCCATCGAGAATACGCAAATCATGCTCAACTTTTTACGCCGTTTTTGCTTTGCAGCCATCGCCTTAAGCGCAACCTGCACTACTGCCTACGCTGCTAATCCGCTCTTGCTCAACAAGCTCAGCCATGCCGCCCCGGAACTCAACCCCCAGGCCCTGAAAAGTGCCCTCAGCGCCATGCAGTGCGCGGTCAATAACGGAGCCAAACAGGCTCGGCATCTGGCGGTAATCGACTTCTCGCAACCTTCAACCGCTCGCCGTCTCTGGATCTTTGACCTGACCCGCAAGACATTGGTTCTGCGTGATCTGGTGGCCCACGGAAAACAATCCGGAGAGAACTTCGCCACCAGCTTCTCCAATACCGAAGGCAGCAACCAGTCCAGTCTCGGCCTGTTCAGCACCCAGGAAAGCTATGTGGGCAGCCATGGTTACTCATTGCGCATGGACGGCCTTGAGCCCGGCATCAATGATCAGGCCCGTGAACGGGCGATCGTGATCCACCCCGCCAATTACGTGAACCCGCTGTGGAGCAAAACCCAGGGCCGCATCGGCCGCAGCCTCGGCTGCCCGGCGGTCCGCCCGCAAGTGGCGCGTCAGGTCGTAGATAAACTCAAAAATGGCCAGTTCATGTTTGCCTGGTACCCCGACCAGCAATGGCTGCAATCCTCGGCCTACCTCAACTGCCAGCCACGTCAGGTGGCGAGCATCATGTCGGCCAGGCATGAGGTCGCACACGGGGGTTGAAAGCGCGGCGGCAATACCTGTAGATAGTGCGCACATGTTCCAGGAGTTTCATCATGCCCGCGCCGCAACAGGCTGCCTTCACTTACCGCGCCATGATCCGGGCCGACTTGCCCGCCGCCCACAGGTTGTCCGCGCAACTGAACTGGCCCCATCGCCTGGAAGACTGGGCGTTGTTGCACCGGGTGTGCAAAGGCTTTGCGGCCTGCGAAGGTGAGCGCTTGATCGGCACGGCGTTCGCTTGCCCACAAGGTGCGTTTGCAACCATTGGCCTGGTGGTGGTCAGCCCCGATTATCAGGGCCAGGGTGTTGGCCGCCGATTGATGGAGCTGGCGCTCGAGGCCTGCAAGCCGGCCACGGCGATCCTCAATGCCTCGGCGGCAGGCGCACCGCTGTATCTGAGCCAGGGCTTTATCGAGTTCGGCACCCTCGAGCAGCGCCAGGGCCCGGCACAATGTATGGCCCTTGAACCGCTGGCCGCAGACGAACACTGCCGCAGCCTCAACGCAGAGGATCAGGCACGGCAACTGGCACTGGCCAACGCTGGCAGCGGGCTGGATCGCAGTGCCATTTTCGCCCATCTGCACGACACTATCGAACACACGGCCGGTATCGAGTGCGGTGGCCAGTTACAGGCGTTTGCCCTGTTGCGCCGCGCCGGAAAGGGCCATTGCATTGGCCCGGTGATTGCCCAAAATCCCCGGCAGGCCAGGCACCTGATCGCCACCCTGCTCTCACGGATCCCTGGCCAGTTTGTGCGTATCGATGTGCCACATAACAGCGGTCTGTGTGAATGGCTGACGCGGGCCGGCCTGGGCCCAGTAGACCGGGTGAGCCAAATGGCCCTCGGCACACCCCCGCAATCCACTGAAGGTGTTCACCAGTACGCACTGCTTTCACAGGCAATGGGTTGAGCTGCAGAAACGCGCAGGACTGATCCGCCACAAACCGGATTGGCAAGAAAAAGACAGTGGTATTAATTGGTATGGGATGGGTGACTAGCGAGGTTGCGTCAGGCCGAACGGCGTTGACGCTGTGCTTGGAGACTCTTGCCCGATGCTGGACAAGATCTGGAAAATGGCAGGGGCGGCTGGATTTGAACCAACGCATGGCAGGATCAAAACCTGCTGCCTTACCGCTTGGCGACGCCCCTGTAGTTGTTGCGATGAATGCCTGGCATTCATTTAACGTCCTTGCAGCTTGCGAATGTTGCCAATCGCCGTGAACCTGTAAGGGTTCGCTGTGAGAACGAGCGCAAATATACCCGCACTCTGAGGATATGGGAAGCACTTTTTAAATAAATTTATTCAAAAACAGCCACTTAGTGAGAAACACTGGCACATTGCCCCGGCTGGCCGGGCTTTTCCCGGGTCTAGGCGAGGGATAAGCCCGGAGTTTCAGGCACTGATCGACACAACGGCGTCACATCAATCAAAGGCACCATTGAGAATCTCATAAACCAACCCGGTGGCAATGGAGACCAGAATCAACTCCGTGCCCACCTGCTGCCATTCGTACCCCTCGTAATGAGGCAGCCTGCTGGCCAGTCGGCCATCCAGCTTTTTGGCAATACCCGGCGGCAGCGGCTTGCCCCGCGCCAGATTCTTCTGGATGCCGGGCGGCAGCGCCTGGCTTCGGCTCCAGTAATCTCTATGCCCGTGAATGATTTCAAGGGTGGCTGCACGATTGATACTCGGGCCATGCGCCCTGTCGTCACCGCCTGACTTCTTACCTTTATTGCCCTGGCCACCTTGCTTGCCATGATCCTGGTCATAGTGCTGACCGCCTTTGTCATTGCCTTTACTGTTCCCGTTACCTGGATCGGCCGAGGCAGTGACCGGGCCACAAACAAGCGCAACACACGTAATGGCTGTAATCAGTGAACGAGGCGTTAGCATGGTCGAGGACTCAGAATAAGGGTGGTCCTCTGACTATAGACGACAGCTTGAGTTCGTCAGGGCATCAAGCTGCCACCCAGTGCTGCTTCAGCTGTGCTCCGGTGCGAACCAGGCCATGGTGATATCCGCGATCAGACTGCCATCGGGTAGGCGTATACGCTTTTCAAGACGACCTTCTTCCACAAAGCCGAACTTCAGATAAAGGTGCCTCGCACGGCGATTGACCTCACGCACCCGCAGTTCGACTTTTACCAGCCCCGGGCGATCCCCGGCCCACTGCAACAAGCGCGTCATCAACACATGGCCGATACCCTGCCCCACATAGTCGGGATGCACAACGATAGTCAGGCTCATAACGTGCTTAAAGGCCTCAAGCCCCATTGGCTCAAGCAAAGCATGCCCGACAATCTGGTCATTCCATTCAACCACCAGGTAAAGGCCATCATCCTTCAGGGCAATAATTTTTCGCTCAAAGGCTGCAGTGTTAAACTCACTTGGCCGCGAGACAAGCAAACCGGGGGTTTTGGCCGTTTCACGCTCGGCATTGCAGAGCTGCGTCGCATCCGTTAGTTGCGCATGACGAATGACCAGGTTTTCCAAGCGATAGCTCCCTATAAACTGTTCTGAGTAGGTCAACTGCTTGCGCTCGAAAACACGCAATTCCTGATTAACTTACGCACCCTTACAGCGCACACAAATCTGCGCGGTCTGCATTTCCCTCCGCCCTCAGCCCTTCAAGCAATAACTGTTCCCGTTGATCAATCCTCGTAGAGCAAGGCGTTCTTGCGATGTGTTTTGTAGCACTCCCGTGGTACAAACAGCAGTAATACGTGACATTGAATACCCTGACGCGTCAGGCATTGAGCGAGCTTCTGGCACATCACGCCTGGACTATTGGTAAAAGCCACGAGGCGAGGTGTTCAATTGCATTGCCCCGAACTGAAATTGGCCATGCTTGGTACATAGGCCTACTGATCCACCTTGAAGGTGCACCCCATGCCCGCCCCTACTGCTCGCCCCGACCTTGTTTATACATACCCGACCCACCTGCGCGCTCAGGTCGAGGCCGCCCCGCGAGCACCCGGGGTGTATTTCTTTTACGCTGCTGGCGAGTCCATGCCGCTCTATATCGGTAAAAGCATCGATATACGCAGCCGACTGCTTTCCCACCTGCGCGCGCCGGAAGAAGCCCGAATGCTGCGCCAGACACAACGGATCGAGTACCAGCAAACCGCAGGAGAAATCGGTGCCCTGCTGTTGGAGTCCCGCCTGATCAAAGAACTGCAACCCTTGAAGAACAAGCGACTTCGTCGTCAACAGCGTCTGTGCTCATTGCGGATTGTCGACGGGGTACTGGAAATCATCGACACCACCACGATCTGCGACGGGCCACAGTTGTACGGGCTTTTCCGTAACCGGCGGATGGCCACCGAAGCCCTGATGCAGATTGCGGACGAGCACCGGCTCTGCCACACCCTGCTGGGCCTGGATAAATCAACGGGACGGGGCTGCTTTCGGGCTCAGATAGGCAAGTGCGCCGGTGCCTGCAAAGGGGCAGAAAGCCATAAGGCGCATACCCAACGCTTGTTGAGTGCCTTGGAACGCTGGGCCGTGCATCACTGGCCCTATCCAGGCGCAATCGCATTGCACGAGCAGCATGGCGAGATCGAGGAGTACCACGTCGTGGACAGCTGGCGCTATATCGGCACCTATACCTGCGAGTCTGAAGCCAGACTGGCCCCCAGACTGACAGGGCAGGCATTCGATGCCGACTGCTACAAAATTCTGGTGCGGCCCGTATTGCTCGAGAGCACGGCAATCATCATGCTTTGATTGCGAACGCGCCGATCCAGGATAACTGCCTCGAGCTTTTTGACTGCCTTAATGTGCCGCTGAATGACTGGCCCATCTCTTCCACTCGCTTGGCAAGCTGGACGTAAGCCTACAGCCAACACACGTTCACATGACTGACGGTGTGTGCTTCAGTCCGTCGACTGCATCCCGTATTTGCCGCACCCGATCTGTAACAGACATGTCCCCTTCAAGCTTTAAGACCGTACAGGTAAGCGCAGACAGCCATTCCTGATGCCTGGCCAGGCTACGTCCAGGGACGCCCCCCTCATCGTACTGAGCTGCCCAAGCCAGAAACTCCGGCTTTGCTTGACCGAAGCGTTTTACCTCTCGACGTTCTAGCCTCTCCAATCTGAGTTCAACCGGAAGATAAAGGAACACCACAAGATCAAATTCGCTCTCAAGCGGTTGACCCCAGCCCATTACTGATCCGGCAACCACTGCACGGTCATGAGAGCGCATTTCATGTAGCAAGCGCTCTCCTCGTAGCGTTTTGTCTGCCAGATGCAGATAGGGCGGGTTACTGGGCAGCCACAAAAAATCATCTGCTTCCAGGTGAGTTGCGCTCAGTTCCTTAGCTAAAGCATCCGCCAAGGTTGTGGTGCCGGTACCTGCCGCGCCTGTGATCAAGATGTAACGTGCCGTCTCTTTTGTCATTTCGTTTCAGCCACTCTAAAACTTTGCCATCTCCGATAACTTAACAGTGCCCCACTGATGTGGCAGCCGAGCAAGAACGTCCTCGAGACATCGAGCCAGTGGTGGCCAGCGCCTGCAAATGTGGGTCGGTTAGCTACGACCTGACTTTGAACGTCGCTATGCACCAAATGACGTGCGGGCAGTCATCAAATCTCTAGAAGCACTGCAATCAGATCCTGTTTTGTCAACTGAGCAAGCCTGGGCGAGCACTTGATAACGACTCTATACAAATCCGTTATCAGACGTTGAGGAGTCAATCAGGCTTAAATTTAGCTCACCACCCAACTGGCTGAATAAGGGAATTCCTTTGCCCAACAACACTGGAATGCGCGCAATAGTAATATCGTTGATCAATCCCGCAGCGAGGAAAGCCTAGATGGCCTGACCTCCGTCAATATAGAGATGCTGCAGACCTTGAGCCGCCAGCTGCGCCACGATAAGTAGCGGATCGCCGGCCAATACATCGAAGGACTCAGACGACTTTACCCCCCGACCGCAAAACTTGTATCAGTTGCTCGGCGGCGAGGGTTTCGACGGTGCCTTCACGGGTGCCTGCGCCGAAAACAGCGCAACAGGCCGATGTGTCGCCGTCGCAGATACGGTAAACGGCAATGACGCTGCCAGGCCCGCACCCTGTGTGTCCGCAAAGGGTAAAACCACCGTCGATCGAACCCCGCATTAAACCCAGGCCGTATCCCGGTGTAATCCATGGGCGTCCTGGAATCGAACCACCCAATGCCTTTGCTATCTGCATGTCCTGGAGCAAGCCTGTGGGGAGCAGATGCCCTGCGAAAAGTCGGTCCAGGAAGAGTGCGGCTTGCGAAATGGGGCCGATTAACAAGCCGTGATACACCCAGCCGGGGTCATAATTTGATGTATTTCCAAGGTGGGTATCTTGTAAGTCTGCTGGCGTTTTAGCGAAGCGAACCCTCGAGAGCCCCAAAGGCGTCAGTGCGTATCGACCCACTGCCTCTTCAAGCGACAAGTCAGTCAGCTGTTCAATTAGCTTGCCTATGAGAAGGTAACCCACATTGGAATAGCGCCATCCAGTTCCGGGGGTATATCGAAGCCGAGCGCCATCAAGGCGCTGCATCATTTCGTCTGCTGACCATGCAGCCTCATGGTTGGCAACGGCGGCGTGATAATCTGCAAGTTCACCATAATCGGCGAGCCCTGCCTCATGCCTAAGCAGTTGGCGCAACGTGAATGGCTGATCAGGTATCGGGGTGTCCAGTCCGATCCGCCCATCACGTACTAATGACAGGGCGGTTACAGCCAGGATGGTCTTCGTAAAGCTCCACCAAGGCACCACCAGTTCTGATTGATCCGACGTTGGTTGCTGACCATTTGATACCAGTGAACTCAGCATTGACTTCCTTGTATTGTTGGGCAGCTTGTCAGCTACCTAGGGAGGCTCCGATCAACTTGCCGCGATTTTAGAAAAGTACCCAATATACCCAGAGATCAATAACGCGCCTGCCGCCAACCAGGCGCGTGCTGCATCAGTGCATCGCCACACCGTCCAGCGATTTATCGACATACGCCCTGGCCAGCTCCACCAGATGCATGACCGACAACACCCGGTCGCGCGCGAGCCCGCACAAACCATCCCCCGCCTCACTCGCCGAAGCAACCGCACAGCGCAACAAGTCTGACGCTTGGGCCAAAGCCGCTTCTGAATTGACACTGTCCGGGATGGCAAATATAGCCGTGCTTATGGGGCGAGCAGGCTTATGGTCGTGCAGGTAATAATCGAGCGCACGCCTGACGGCCGCACGGTCCAGCGACTGTGAATCGCACTGTTCAGCATCTTGCAGGGTCAATGAGGGGGGATCGGGGACAACTTTTTTCATACCGTTAACTCCTGGCTTCTAAGAGGAGCTGTCACTTATCGCGACCAAACGAATGGGTGGCAGCCGTACGCAGGTTAGTCGACCGGAGAAACCAGGAACCCGGCGCGCCCGAAGGCGCCCTGCGCACGGCCACCAAAAACCGGAGGCAAAAAAACGCCTCTCTGAGGTGGCGCTGTGCGCCTGATTTCACTACGGGCGACTAAACCCGATCGCTGATTTTGCAGCGATGGGCCGAGACTATTCCCCGATTTGAGCAGGCGCAAGCGAACGGGATTCTCTCGGATGATTCGCGAGATGGAAAGCGAAACGTCGTACGAAACTCCTGAATATCTCTCGGTAAGCTCACCTCCAATGTTCAACGGCCCTACAAAGGATGAATGTCCAGGAATGAAGCCCACTCGACAAACTGGCATTCGCCAACATCTGAATAAATCCCTACACAGATTCACCAGCACCGTCAGTAAGCGGCTGACCGCATCCCAACGTGGAAATGAGCCGCACAAGGACTCGTAGCCTCACTGGGAGCATTTCGCATGCATGATGGCCCCACCTCTTGATGTCTGCAAAACAGTGATGAGAGATGACCTTGTATTTATATCAAAACAGATATAATGTTTATCTCGCAGGCGTGGATTCGCACACGCGAATCCGTAGGTGAGACGAGCAACATGCCTGTTCGATTTTTGACCAGAGAGGAAGCGACCGATGACTACTTTCAGATGCATAAAATGTTTGATAAGACGGAGGTGCAGCGATGCCCAACCGAGAAATGAAGGAAATCATGTGGGTTGGAAGTAGCTTGCAAGACCTGCGGGACTTCCCTGAAGTGCCTAGGAAGCGAGCAGGTTTTCAGCTAGAACTACTGCAGGAAGGGGAAGAGCCTGACGACTTCAAGCCAATGAAATCCGTTGGCAAGGGTGTTCAGGAAATCCGGATTGCATGTGATGATGGGGCTTTTCGCGTGTTTTATGTGGTCAATCGGCCGGAAGCAATCTATGTGTTGCATGCCTTCCGCAAGACAACTCAAAAGACGGAAAAGCGTGATTTGGATCTGGGTAGAACCCGATACAAATCGCTGGGTTGAGCGTAGGGTGGCGTGGCGATCCCCTTTACCAACGGTGAAGGGGTAAAGCCCTAGCTATGACCCGACTCAAAAAAAGTACACCTGTCACTTTTTTAAAAGAACTTGTAGCAAAACAGTTGTCCAAAAATTAGTAAGCAAGTGATTGATCAGAGGAAAAGTGTATGTCAAACGAACGCCCTACCAGTGTCTGGGATGCGTTGGTTGATACGCCAGAAGAAGCCGAGAACCTGCGTGTCCGTTCTCAGTTGATGCGAGCCATCAGGCGGGTAGTGAAAACCTGGGATGTATCGCAAAAAGAAGCGGCCCAGCGGCTGCATATCACTCAGCCAAGGCTGAATGATTTGCTCAAGGGGAAAATTGAAAAATTTTCTCTGGATGCTTTGGTGAATATGTTGGCCAGTGCAGATCTGGAACTCGAAGTTCGCATCAGTAACAAGGCAGCCTGATTTTCAGGTGGTGGTTCAAGCAAGCAAAAAGGCTGGCCATGATGTGGCTGGCCTTTTTTCGCTTTAATGGCACCCAAGGACGAAAATAAGCTATCGCAGGTAGTTTGCAGAGACACCGGTGCGTTTGTCTGAAGCTACAAGAAACCTCTGTTCTCATCAGCCACTTGGGTGTGCAGCTTTAGAACCCGTATACGCTGTATACACTCAAGAGTGAGGATTCCATCATGGCACCGCCCGTGTTGTCATTCTGTGTTGAAGAGGCGCTCGTGGAGCAGCTCGACCAGTTGTCCCAAGCCACCGACCGCGACCGTTAGTACCACCTCAAACGTGCGTTGGCCCGCTACGTCGAGGCTGAGTCCTGGCATATATAGGTAGAGAGCAGATTTTTGCGAGCGACTGCTATCCGACCCAAAGCAGCCCTTGATATCCATTTATTGTCGCCATAGGGTGTTGGCATTCATGGAGGATTCTGACTGATGGCACGCATAGGTTTACTACTGAGCCCCGGTTTTGCTGACTGGGAATATGCTTTTATAGCTGGAACTGCGTCCCCATTTTACGGGATCGACGTCAGGTTTTTCGCTTTTGCTCCGGGACAGATCCACTCGCAGGGCGGGCTGCCTGTAACGATCGATAGTAACTTGCAACAATGCCTGGACTGGAAACCGGATGTTGTGGTCGTTATCGGGGGAATGGTCTGGGAACGTGCAGAAGCACCGGATATTCGAGACTTTCTTCATGCCAGTCGTTCAAGTGGAGCGACGATTGCCGGTATCTGTGGGGGAACTCTGGCACTTGCGAGGGCCGGGCTTCTCGACAAGACTCCACATACCTCAAACAGTGCTAATTTCTTACAAGAGAATGCTGCAGGTTATGAAGGTCACGGGTTTTATCGAAACAGTCCGATAGCGGTGATTGCAGACCGCATCATAACCGCTCCAGGCCCTGCCCCCGTTAGCTTCACCTGCGCAGTGTTCGAAGGTGCCGGGCTATCTTCAGAGAGTATTTCCCAGTTCAGATCAATGTTGGCAGCGGAACATAAGTGACCGTTTGGCGCTGCAAAACAGCGCTCAGGTTATGTTGTTCGAGTGGCTGCATCTGTCCGATTGCTGCCTGTTGCAAAGTCCCGCAATCGACCCAAAGCTGCCAGGCCGTCTGTTATCGGGCGAAGATCTGGCTCTCTTGGTAGACTTGCAACCCATCGCAAAACAGGCGTACTTGTGCCGTGTAACTGATGCTGCCGTCAGTACGCTTGCGTGCTCGGATAGTGGCCATGATCGCCTGGTACAATTGTTGTTTTGATTGGTAAATTGTACCAGTCGACTTCAAAATACGCCCTTTTACCCCCTAAAATCGCTGCAAAAACGTAGAGCACAATGGTACAGAATATTGCTTCAAAGCCAGTAAACACAGGGGCTGCGCTGTCTCGGCGGTTTTCTGTTGCCCCCATGATGGACTGGACAGATCGCCACTGTCGGTTTTTTCTGCGTCTGCTATCCAAAAACGCCTTGCTGTACACCGAAATGGTCACTACGGGTGCGCTGATTAATGGTGATGCCGAGCGCTTCTTGCGTCATGACGCGTCTGAGCATCCGCTGGCCTTGCAGCTGGGAGGGAGTGTTCCGGCTGACTTGGCCGTTTGCGCACGCATGGCTCAGGATGCAGGGTATGACGAGGTGAACCTGAATGTCGGCTGCCCCAGCGATCGGGTGCAGAACAATATGATCGGTGCCTGCCTGATGGCGCATCCGGCGCTGGTGGCCGATTGTGTCAAGGCCATGCGCGATGCGGTCGCTATCCCTGTCACGGTCAAGCATCGTATCGGCATCAACGGCCGCGATAGCTATGCACAACTGTGCGATTTCGTCGGTACGGTTCGTGATGCAGGCTGCACCAGTTTCACCGTGCATGCGCGTATTGCCATTCTCGAAGGGCTGTCGCCTAAAGAAAACCGCGATATCCCGCCTCTGCGCTATGACGTTGCCGCGCAGTTGAAAACCGATTTCCCTGAACTGGAGATCATTCTCAACGGCGGGATCAAGACCCTCGAGCAATGCCAGGAACATTTACAGGTGTTTGATGGTGTGATGCTCGGCCGCGAGGCCTATCACAACCCGTATATTCTGGCCGAGGTCGATCAACGTCTGTTTGGCAGTTCTGCCCCTGTCATTTCGCGGGTAGAGGCGCTCACGCTGTTGCGGCCTTATATCGCAGCGCATATAGCCGCGGGTGGTTCAATGCACCATATCACGCGTCATATTTTGGGGCTGGGCCAGGGGTTCCCTGGCGCCAGGCGCTTTCGTCAACTGCTGTCGGTGGATATCCATAAGGCCAAGGACCCGTTGGCATTACTGGATCAGGCCGCAGAACTGCTGGTAGGCCGCTGAAACCAGCGCAATAGCGCCGGCGCAAGGTACACAAAGGCCTGCATGAGACTTCTCATGCAGGCCTTTGTTTTTTTGCACCACTATTGCGTTACTTCGACACAGGCATAACTGTCGGCATTGTCGATATCGCCCTTGCCCGCGTAACGGGCGGCCTGCGGCCAGGCACATAGCGGGCGGGTGCGCACAACCTTGCCGTCTTCAATTTTCGAAGCGACGATGCGCTGCGGTGCTACGCCGTGCTCCACCCAATTGTCGATAATGGCCAACTTGTCAAAGGTGTCGCAGCCCGCACCGCCGTAACAATGGCCCATGCCCGGGATCAGAAACAGCCGGGCCGAGGCCCGGGCCGCCTTGCCCGAATCGCGCAGCAGTGACTGGTAGTAGTCGATCAGCTCCTGGCCGTTATGAAAATCGTTCCAGCCCACATAAAGCAGTAGCTTTGCCCCCCGGTCGAAAAATGCCGTGAGGTTGGAGTCAACGTGCAACAAGGGCCCGAGCCTGTTCACAGCCTCATTCACGGTCTTGTCCCAGTCCATGGTCGTCCAGTCCCAGTCCGGATCCTGGAAAGCCGCGTACTTGAACAGGTCCAGGGCCACCGGGAACGCTTGGCCATCGACAAAATCACCGAGCAGGTTTTCATTGCCCTTGGCCACGCCAGGAAAGATCACTTCCCCGGTACGCGGGTTGATCGGCCCTCGATAGAGCTGCTGCATCAGCTCTACCTGCCCCGCCGTCAGGCAGTCGGCTGTCTCGGTGCCTTTGCACTGCAATTGTTCAGGCTCAAAATCGCAATGCTGCGGGTCGTCGATAAACCCCTGCTTGAGGCCAATGGGCGTGGCGCAGGCCTTGAGCGCCGCCTTGCTGACCATCTCGAGCTTGGCCTTGGTCATGTTCACATCGCGGTGACGACCGAGCAACCAGCCGGGCCAGAGCTGGGCGGCATTGAACTTGACCAGCGGGTTGGGCGGCGCACCGGCGACGATACCATCGTAGTCATCGGGAAAGCGCCTGGCTTCGATCAGACCTTCAAGGCCGCCCAGCGAACAGCCTATCCAGTACGCCCGGCTGGCCGGTTTTCCGTAGTAGGCCTTGATCAGTTCCTTGGCATGTACCGTCATCAGGTGGTCGGCGCGCCAGGCATAATCGATCAGTTTTTCCGGGTGGCCCAGGGCGAACTGCCCGCCCTTGCCTTCTTCAGTACTGCTGTCGTGTCCGGTATCGGTCGCTGCCGTGGCGTAGCCCTGCTCAAGCCCGGCGAGCATGGCCGGGTACATCATCGCTCCGCCCCAGCCAAAACTGCCGACACCCAGTAACTTGCCGTTCCAGCCATTGAGCGGCAACCAGACTTCGATCTTGATATCTGAATCGCTGCTGGGCCTGAGTGTGGCAGCAACCCTGCAAAAGGCCGGGTTTGGCCCGACTGCGGGGCGCCCTGCCGGGTTCATGCCGGAGAAACTCGCCAATCGGGTCAGCGGGTTTTCCGGCATTGGGTACTGCCCGGGGGCAATGGCCTCGGCCACGGTGATGGTCGCATCGGGCAAGGCCCTGGCGGCCAGGGCGCTGCAGGTGTCTTCGGCACGGGCTTGCGCTGCCATAGCCAGGGCCAGCAAGCTGACGGCTGCGTACCGGAGAAACGGGCGTAGTGCTGAACATGGGTGATTAATTTGCATATCCCTGCCTTCGGATCACGCTCAAGAACAGACGCTGCGCGGTGGGTGCACTACCACGACCTTAGTTGCAGGATAAAGAAGGTCAAGGTGCAACTGGCTGTTTCAAGCTGACTGGTGATCCGTGTAGCGCCCGCAACTGCTCGGCGTGCGAAGCCGCAACAGCGGGCCGACCGCCAGATCACTCCCGCGTGCAAGGCCGCAGGCACCCCATGGCCATGGCCACCAGGCTATCGAGCAGCGCCCTGGATTCAAGCTGGTCTGGCATGTCTTCCAGTACCGAGCGGATAACACTGCGCAGCCCCTGCCCGAGCAGGTAAGCGGCCATGGCCGGGTGTTGGGTGGATATTTCATCCTCATACAACTGCAGCAGCGGCAACCAGGTCGCTTCGATAAATTCCCCGGTGGTGGTGTATGGCCCGCGCCACATGCCCAGGTGCAAGGCCGAGTGATAGCGCAAATGAAACACCTTGTTCAGCCTGAACAAGCGTGTTTCGACGCGAATGATGTTGGCCAGAATTTGTTCCAGCGCCGACTTCAGGGGCACGCCAATCAACTTTTCCCGTACCTTCAGCAGCTGCTCGGACTCTTCGTCGAGCACACGCTCGTACAGCAAAGCCACGATGGCATCCTTGCTGGGAAAATACTGGTAGATCGAGCCGACCGCGACACCAGATACCTCGGCGATGCGGGCGACCGTCAGCGCCGCCTCTCCTGCTTCATCCAGAATCTGCAGGCAGGCTTGCTCAACAGCATCGACCAGTGCCCGTGAGCGGGATTGCACCGGCCGCTTGCGCAGCGCAGGCATCAGACCCTTTGTATTGTCATCGGCTGGCTTGCTCATGGGAACCCGAGCGGAGTATTTTTTGCTGTTCTTAATTTCAGATATTTTCCTTTTATATCAGTAGGTTAAATACACAATCAGATGCCCGCAGAATGCGAATATCTCAACCCTGATGACGTCAGTATGATCTTTGGAGACGCTCGGACATCGTCCAAACGTGTAGTGATACGCCCTCTATAAGATCGGATATTTCAGCCTGCCGGGAGATTGCCCATGCCTTCACCACTCACCCTCCAGCCCCTTGGCCCACACCTGGGCGCCGAAGTGCTTGACCTGGATCCTGCCACTGTTTTTCAGCCGCAAACCCTGGCGGCACTGGAAGCCGCGCTGGTCAAACATGAAGCCCTGGTACTGCACGCCCCATGGCTACAGCCAGAACAACACCTGGCCATTGCACGATATTTCGGCGAGCCCGAAGTTCACACGTTCTATCCCAACCTGGGCGCAGGCTTTGAACAGATCACCGTGATCGACTCCAGGCTGGGTGACCGGGCGGATATGTGGCACCACGACGAGAGCTTCCTGCCCGACCCGCCGATTGTCACCATGACCCACGCCCAGATCCTTCCCCCCTGTGGCGGCGATACGTGCTGGATCAGCATGACCACGGCCTATGACAGCCTGTCCGGGCGTATGCAGCACTACCTCGACGGGCTCAGCGCCTGGCACGACATGAACGGGCCCATGACGGCAGCGCTGCGCCAGAGCGTCGTCAGCCATGAGCGCTATGCCGAGGTCGTGCAGATGAACCGCCGCCACCTGCACCCGCTGGTGATCCAGCACCCGGTGTCCGGTCGCAAAGCCCTGTATCTGAGCCCGACCTACACCACCCATATCGAAGGTATGGCCCCCTCTGAAAGCGACGCGATCCTGGACTATCTCCACGCGCACTGCCAGCACGTGCAATTCGGGTTTCGCCATCGCTGGCGTGTCGGTGACATGGTGCTCTGGGACAACCGAAGCGTGTTGCACAACGCCATTCTGGACTACCAACCCCATCAACGGCGCATGCAGCGCACCTCGGTATTCGCCCGCGAACCCTTGCAGGCGTGAGTTCTGAAGGAACATTCACGGATCACAACCGCTGCAAAGGAGCACACCAGAATGATGAACGATGAACTTAATCACGACCTCCTGGCCCGCTACATTCCCAGGCCAGGCCGGTATGCACTGTTGCCCGAACTGACTGCGCACCAACGCGTGGCGCTGCTGTGCCGGGTGCTGTATCGAGAGGGTTATAACGACCATATTGCCGGTCATGTCACCGTCAAGCAGGACGATGGCACCTATTTGGCCAACCCCTGGGAGCTCACCTGGGGCGAAGTAACCGCCTCGGACATCCTGCGCCTCGACCAGACCGGCAAGGTCATCGAAGGCGAATGGAACATCACCCCGGCGATCAACCTGCATATGGATTTACATGCCGCGCGCCATGATGTTGAGGTGGTCATCCATAACCACCCGCGCTGGGCAGGCGTCTGGTCAGCCGCGGGGCGCATCCCGCCGGTTTACGACCAGACCTCCGCCCTGGTTGATAGCGACCCGGTGCTCTACGACGAATATCGCGGTACCGTCGAGGACACCGTCCTCGGCCGCGCCGTAGTGACGGCACTGGGAGCCCAGAAATGGGCCATGCTCGCCAACCACGGCGTCCTGGTGGTGGCCAATGGCATTCGCCAGGCCCATTTGCGCGCGATCACACTGGAGTGGCGTAGCCGTCTGGCCTGGCATGTAGAGGCACTCGGTGGCGGCGCGCCGCTCCCTGCCCATGTCGCCCTCGCCACTGGAGAGCGCACCGATGCCAACGGTTTCCCGTTTCTGTGGGAAGCCATGGCACGGGAAGTAATCCGCCGCGATCCGACTGTTCTGGAGTAATTAACCCCGCAAATTATGGAATTCAACTCCGCAATGTTTGGAATCTAGGGCCGATTATCCGGGATCAATATCACCGTATATTGACCCGGACTGGCGCCACGCAGCGCCCCACACCGGAGGTCCCTGCCCTATGAGTATGCTGTTTTCTCCATACACCTTGTCGGGAATGGAACTGAACAATCGTGTCGTGATGGCGCCCATGACCCGTGCCCGCGCCTTGAACGATATTCCTGACGAGTTGACGGTTCTTTACTACCGCCAGCGTGCAAGCGCCGGCCTGATCATCAGCGAAGGTGTGCCGGTTTCCATCCAGGGCCGCGGCTATCTGTTCAACCCCGGCCTTTATAATCAGGAACAAGTGGAAGGCTGGAAGCACGTCACCCGGGCCGTGCATGAGGACGGCGGCAAGATCTTCGCCCAGCTCTGGCATGTCGGCCGGGTATCCCACACCACGCTGCAACCGGACGGCGGTGCGCCGGTGTCATCCAGCAACAAGGTGGCGGCCAACTCAATGACCTATGCCTATGACGAGCACGGTCAACCGGGCCCGATCCAGGCCAGCCAGCCGCGCGCGCTGTCGACCGAAGAAGTCGGAGCGATCAAAAATGACTTTGTTCAGGCTGCCCGCCGGGCTATCGAGGCGGGGTTTGACGGGGTCGAAATTCATGGCGCCAACGGCTACCTGTTCGAGCAGTTTATCAATCCGTGTGTAAACGATCGTACCGACCGTTATGGCGGCTCAATCGAAAACCGCATTCGCCTGCTGCTGGAAACCATTGATGCGGTTGCCGACGCCATTGGGCGTGGCAAGGTTGGCGTGCGTATCTCGCCGTTTGGCCGCCTGTTCGACATGGCGCCGTTTGATGACGAAGCCCAGACCTGGGTCGCGGTGGCTCACGCCATTCATCAACGCGACATTGCCTACGTGCACTTGAGCGATCAATTAACCATTGGCGCCGAGCGCATGCCCGAAGGCTTTGCGCAGACTTTTCGCGAGTCGTATCAAGGCACACTGATTGCCGCTGGCGGCTTTGATCGCGAGTCGGCGCAAGCCGCACTGGAATCAGGCGCCCTGGACCTGGTCGCGTTTGGGCGGCCTTTTATTGCCAACCCGGATCTGGTGGAGCGGATGAAAAATAACTGGCCGATTGCAACCCCGGACCGCGCCACGTTCTACGGCAACAGCGGCGAAAAAGGCTATGTCGATTACCCCTTCCACTCGCCGAACCTGTAACGGTATTCAGCTGCCGCGCTTCACGTCATGGAGCTTGAGGCGCTGCATTCATGAACCCTGGGGGTTGGGCACGCCCTGATCCGGGCGAAAAATCCCGGCATCGCGTCGGGCCAGTGCCAGCAGTTCATCGACGACCATTCTGATCTTGGGCTGTATGTAGCGCGTGCGTGGCCAGATCACGTGAATAGGCATCTCGGCACCGGCATATTGCTCAAGTACGGGCACCAGCAACCCCTGCTGGATAGGCGTCTGCACCAGCCAGGTGGGCAGTTGGGCCAGGCCGCCCCCGGCCAGTGTCATGTCCAGCAACATTTCACCGTCTCCCATCTCATGCTTGACCCGCACGTCGTGCTCGTTGGTCTGCCCCTTTTCATCCACCAGCATCCAGCTTTTGCGAGTGCCGTTGCGCCAGCCGACAATGCAGTCATGCTGCAGGAGATCAGCCGGTGCCTGGGGCGTGCCATGCCTGTGCAGGTATTCGCGGGTCGCGCAAATCAACAGGCTCTGGCTGCCCAGCCTGCGGGCCACTATTTCAGCGTCATCTTTCAATGAACCGATTCGGACCACAAGATCGATGCCCTCATTGACGATATCCACCAGCCGCTCACTGAAGCTGATGGAGAGATCGAGCTGCTGGTATCGCACCGCCATATCGATCAAGGTCGGCAAAATATGTCGGCGACCAAAGGCCGCCGGCAGATCGATCCGCAACCGACCGACAGGTTCCTGTTGGCCGGTGGTCAAAAAGCCCTGGGTCTCGGCCAGTTCATCCATTACCCGCAGGCAACTGGCCAGATAGGCCTCACCCTCGCTGGTGAGGTTCAGGCGCCGGGTGGTGCGATGCAAAAGCTTGACGCCAAGGCGCGCCTCCAGGCGAGTCACGCTCTTGCCAACGGCGGAACTGGTCACGCCAAGCTCCAGGGCTGCCGCTGTAAAGCTCAGTGACTGGGCCGCAGACACAAACTCACGAATACCGTCAAATGGGTTGCCCGTCATTATGGCGTCCAAGGCTAAAGTTTAAGGATCTGCAGCTGAACAATAGCAAAGCCATGCAGTAATAGAGGGGTAAAACCCCGGGGCTTACCTTCTGCGCAAACAAAAATGCGCCCTGGATAAAGGCGCATCGTTCATGCTCAATCCTCGGAGCTGGCCCTGGATCAGGCTGCACGCTCAGGCCAGACCACTTCAAGGCGGGTATGGGTGATGCGCCACTCGCCATCGATACGCCGGTACGTGTCGGCGTACAGCCCGAGCAACAGCAGCGGGTTCGGATCAGGCTTGGATGCGGTCTCGAAATCAATCAGGTAGCAACGCCCTTGCGCGGTATCGGGCCCGGTCAACTTGATCCAGTGGTTGGCGATCGCATGCAGAAACGGATAACTGCCCTGGTGGTCGCGATCGAAGAGTTTGAAGGCATCATTGAGGCCACTGCGGATGGCATCTATACCCGTCATTTTGCCGACCGTAACCTCCACCACCGCATCTGCCGAGAACACTTCGTCAAGGGCGTCGATAGTGTTGCTGTCCAGGTGATGTGCATAGAGGGTTCTGAGATTGCGAATCTCTTCGCGATCAAGCAACGCTTTGAGTTTGGTATCCATAACCTGTGACCTCTGTAGTAACTGGCTTGCCTGTGAAGGCGCTGGGCTGCTCAGGACAATCAGCTCCTGACCTGTAAAACCTCTACTTTAGTCATGTTCCAGCACAAGATAATCACCCACAAATTCCAAACATTCTGGAATCACAGGATCAAATTGTTTCACTCTCACTCAACTGGCCGCGTTTTGAAGGGCTCGTTCACCAGCCTGCTCATCGTTAGCAAGCGTCTGGCACAGATCCAGCAGCTGGCATTGCAGCAATTTGCCCGCATGGCTCAGACCGTTTTGCCCATACAACGCCAGAAATACCCCCTGGATATCCGGCAGGCCGCTGCCGGCATCAATCACCCTGTGTTCCGGGCTGATCACCCGCAACGGCAACAAGCTGATACCCAGGCCCGCCGCCACGGCGGCGCAGACACTGGCCAGACTTGCGCTGGAGTAGTTGATGCGCCAGCGCCATCCCCCCACTTCAAGGTGATGGAGCATTTCATTGCGGTACAAACCGCCCACCGGAAACGCCACCAGCGGCAAGGGCTCGCGCCCCAGTGCGGGCGCTGAACGGCTGTCGACCCAACACATGGGTTCGGGCCAGCAAGCCAGGCAATCATCGCCCTGCCCCATCTGCTTGACCAATAACAGGTCGAATTCATCCTGGCGATAAAGCCGCATCAGTTCAGGCCCCAACCCGCTGGTGACTTCCAGGCGCACTCCCGGGTGCTCCAGGCCGAACCGCGAAAGGATCGGCATCAAGCGCTCTGCAGCAAAGTCTTCAGGCACGCCGAGGCGCAACACCCCCTCACTGGCCTGGTTGAACAGCACATCGCGGGCTTCCTGATCAAGCGCCAGAATGCGCCGCGCATAGGCCAGCAGGCGCTCACCTTCAGGGGTGGCAATCACCCGGCGCTGTTCGCGGTCGAGCAGCTTGCAGCCAAGGCTGTCCTCCAGACGGCGGATCTGCTGGCTGACCGTCGACTGGGTGAGATGCAGACGCTGCGCCGCCCGGGTGAAATTGGCGCAGTCCACCACCGCGACAAAACTGCGTAATAGTATGGGATCAAGCATCCGCCTCACCATTCACATTGCCACTTAAAGGCATGGCTATATTTAATTTCAGAATACCTGCTGCGCTGACCATACTGGCTTTTCACGGGATGTAAAAGAGGGCTCAACCATGGGCAGCCTGACACGCAAATGCGGCCTGCTAACGGTCGCGCTGTTGATAATGGGAGCGGTGATGGCAAGCGACAAGACACTCCTCAATGCCGTCAGCGACGGCGAACTGGACAGGGTCCAGCAACTGATCAGTGAAGGCACGGACCTCAACGTACAGGCGCTGGATGGCAGCAGCGCGCTGCTGCTGGCAACCCGATCGAACCAGATCGAAATCGCCCGGGCCTTGATCCAGGCCGGGGCCGACGTCAACCAGAAGAACCTGATGCGTGACAGCCCCTATCTGTTGGCAGGCGCCAGTGGGCGTAACGAAATCCTGCAAATGACCCTGGCTCACGGTGCCGATCTGCAGAGTACCAACCGCTATGGCGGCACCGCCCTGATCCCGGCATGCGAGCGCGGACATGTTGAAACGGTACGCCTGCTGATCGCAGCAGGGGTTGATCTGAACCATGTCAATCGCCTGGGCTGGACCTGCCTGATGGAAGCCATCGTGCTCTCCGACGGCGGCCCGGCGCATCAGCAGATCATCACCCAGCTGATCAATGCCGGTGCCGACCTGAACCTGCCGGACAGCGACGGCCACACCCCCCTGCAACAAGCGCAGCAGCGCGGCCAGGGCGTGACCGCACAATTGCTGCGTGATGCCGGCGCGCACTGAATCACACACTGGAGTTGTTATGCATAGCGATGAGTTTTACCTGCAACGCGCCGTGGCCCTGGCCGCCAGCAACGTTGCCGGCGGTGGCCGGCCTTTTGCTGCGCTACTGGTCAAAGACGACCAGGTGATCGTTGAGGCCGTCAACACCCTCCATATCAGCCAGGATCCGACTGCACACGCAGAACTCTTGGCCATACGGGCTGCCAGCCAGCAACTGGGCCCGCGCCTGGAGGGTTGCGTGATCTATGCCAGTGGCCAGCCTTGCCCCATGTGCCTGAGTGCCATGCACCTGTGTGGCGTAACCCGAGTGGTGTATGCCGCCAGCAACCAGCAAGGGGAACCCTTCGGGCTGTCTACGGCAGCGATTTATCAGCAACTGGCGCTGCCGTTGAGCGAACAGAAACTGGCGATACAACACATACCCCAACCGGCCATGGTCGAGATCTATAGTGACTGGAAAGCCTGCCATGAGCCTGGATAAACACCCTGCGCGGGTGTTCGCCAATTGGGCATTGCTGGTGGTGCTGGGGCTTAACCTGCGTCCGCTGCTCAGCTCCATCAGCCCGCTGTTGCTTGAGATACGTCATGACACGGGCATGAGTTTCCAGAGCAGTGCCTGGCTGACCAGCCTGCCAGTGATCTGCATGGGTCTGGTGGCCTTGCTCGGCGTACGCCTGCAGGCAGGCCTGGGTGAGCGCCGTGGCGTGGCCCTGGGCTTGTCGATGATCCTGGGCGCCTGCCTGTGGCGCTTGTCTGCCGATCAGGCAGAAACCCTGATGGCCACGGCCTTGTTGGGCGGTGCCGGGGTTGCGCTGATCCAGGTGCTGGTTCCGGCGCTGATCAAGCGCCAGTTTGCGCAGCGGGTTGCGCTGGCTTTAGGGGTGTACTCCGCCTCCCTTATGGCCGGCGGCGGCCTGGCTGCACTCGTCAGCCCGCTGGTGGCCGGCCATTTTGGCCATTGGCAGGCCGGACTGGGGATTTGGCTTGCGCCTGCTCTGGTCGCACTGGTGCTGTGGGGCTTATTGCCCTTTGCCAGCGGTGCCCGAACGGCGGGCGAGCCAGCCATGCGCCCGTGGCGCAACCGGCGCGCGTGGTTACTGGCGCTGTACTTCGGCCTCGTCAACTGTGGCTATATGAGCATGGTGGCGTGGTTGCCCGCCTACTATTTGCAGATGGGCTGGAGTGCAGCACAAAGCGGCTCGCTTCTGGCGTTCATGACCATTTTTCAGGTACTGGCTGCGCTGGTGATGCCTGCGCTGGCCCACCGCAGCACGGACAGGCGCCCGCTCTTGGCGGTCAGCCTGGGAGCGCAGGCACTGGGCTATAGCGGACTGGTCATGTGGCCGCTGGAATCGCCGTATGTGTGGGTGGCCTTGATTGGTTTTGGCCTGGGTGCCTGTTTCGCCCTGAGCCTGATCCTGACCCTGGACCATTGCCGCAAACCCAGCGAAGCCGCTCAGCTTGCAGGGTTCGTGCAAGGCGCGGGATTTCTTGTCAATGCGGTATCGCCATGGCTGACGGGTTGGCTTCGCGAACTCACGGGGAGTTTTGTTACTGCCTGGTGGGTTCTGGTTGTGGCGGTTGTTGCAATGCTGCTACTGACGCGGATTTTCAGCCCGCAGAGTAATATACGCTGTGGCGGAATCATTCAAGCAGCTGCCTGAAATGCAATCAAAACGAAGATCTGTCGTCACAATAGTTTTTGCTGGATTTCAATTACAGACTGGATAGCATTTTCCGTCCATCCTCGTTTACCCATTTGACCGGCAATTTTTTGACTCGATTGCTATAGATATTCCTTTTGCACCCTCTTAACTATAACTATTTTAATTTTTTCAACTGCCTGATTCAACAGAAACATAAATTCTTCAAGCTCAAAACTCCAAGTCCCGTCTTTAGCAGACGGTTATATTTCTATCTCAGCTGATCTTCCAGGCTCGTGGGATACTTCAGCTAGTTGATCAGCGTCCATCCAGATTTCGAATACTAAATTTTCTCGATCTGGAGGGCTGCTCATCAAAGAGGATAGATGTGTCATGGCTTCGGTGGTTCCAGCAGACCAATAAATCCCCCACTCGCATCGTAGCGAAGCCCCCTTCCGTCGGGAGCAACTACATCTATAGCTTTCCCAAACCTCCCGGAGTCTTTGTAGGTTACGGTTGTAGTGGTCAACTCATCCCGGACACGGTTTTGAGTTTTTCTTCCGTTTTCGCTGGGGCCAATCCATCGTTAAATTGATGAGGTCGGATCCAGTTGTAGTGATGCATCAGGTACTGGCTAATATCTCTCTGAGCCTGGTGGCCGGTCATGTAGCCAGTGGTTGGTATCCACTCTGTTTTCAAGCTGCGAAAAACCCGCTCCATCGGCGCATTATCCCAGCAGTTTCCTCGGCGGCTCATACTCTGACGCATGCGATAACGCCACAGCCGCTGGCGAAAGTTGCGGCTGCCATATTGGGATCCCTGGTCTGAGTGAAATAGCAGGCCTTGCGGCTTGCCACGCTGCTCGTAAGCCACATCCAACGCCTTGATCACCAAGTCTGCATCCGGCTTTTCTGATAACGCCCAGCCCACCACTCGGCGAGCGTAAAGATCCATGACAACCGCAAGGTAGTGCCATTTCCCCTGTGCCCAGATGTAGGTGATGTCGCCGCACCAGACCTGGTTGGGCGCTTCGACATCAAATTCTCGGTTCAATATATTTGGGATATCCGGCCGCTCGACTGTGGCCTTTTTATAGGCGTGTGATCCTGGCTGCTTGCTGACCAACTCCAGCTCACGCATCAGCCTGCGTACCTTAAACCGTCCAATTTGCTCACCTTCTTCTTGCATCATCAACGTGATGCTTCGACTGCCGGGAGCACTTCGGCCCTGGGTGAACAACTCGCTCACTCGGCTACGCAGCCTGAGCCGCTCAACATCTGGTGTTCGCCGCCTTAGACGATGCGCGTAGTACCCCGAACGAGCGACCTCAAACGCCTCGCACAAGCAGTCAACAGGCTCATGGACGCTTAGCTGATTGATCAGCGCGTACGCTCGAGATCTTCCGACATCAAGAGCGCGGTAGCCTTTTTTAATATTGATTTCTCGCGCTCGAGGCGAGCAATCCGAGCTTCCAACTCCTGGATTTTTTGCTGCTCTGGTGTCAGGGCCTTGCTCTGGGGCGTGACGCCGGTGCGCTCTTGCTGAAGCTGGTCGACCCAGCGGCGCAGCGCCGACTCACCAACACTCAGTGAACGACTGGCTTCGATGAAGCTGTAGTTTTGCTTGAGCACGAGGTCGGCAGCCTCGCGTTTGAATTCAGCGGAAAAGGTACGGCGTTGTTTGGTCATCTGACACCTCGATCTGGCGAGCATTCTCGCCTAAAAGGGTGTCCGGTTTCATTAGACCACTACAGGTCGACGCGGGATTACTCAGAATATCATCAGCTATTTTTTGACCTTGAGCATTGATTTCGGAAGGACTGCCTTTGACGCTAGCAAGGATACATGCCTCTTTGCCCCCATCAACTCACAGAGATAAGGCTCAGCCCCTCACTGATCACTATTTCCTCTGGGATCTCATCATAGATAAAAAGCTCATCTCCTAAGTTTAAAATGGATAGGCAAAAACCGTTATCAAACGAAAGAGCAACGCCCACCACTATGTCTTCTGCTAAGGACTGCACAAGTGATGCTGACACCAACCTCCGTCCTACAACATCGGAGAAATAAAGCTCACCAGAGATACAAAAAATATCTTGCCTACCGTATTCACCTAAATCGCAGTTTGAAATCGGACTCAAAGAAAAACAGAGAGACGCACCATCAGGCCCTCCATAGAGCCTCCCAAACTCAGACTGTTCGAATAGAAGGCCAACCTCTTGAGGGGCAGAATCCCTCTCGAAACAGAAAACATGGAATAGAGCATTTACTGACAGTAATTTCTTCCCGAGCACTGTTAACATCCAGGTAATCATAAGCTCAGGAGAGTTCATTACCTGATGCCCTCCTTCAATGCACTCTGTACAGATGGATTCAGAGCTACCCCATCCTTCAGTATAGTAACGAACGTTCCATCAGGCTTGGTAACAACCACATCATTACCCTTAACTCTGAAAAACACATCACCTCGTGCGCCATTTACACCTTGCCCAGCAAAAGTCCCGGGGATTACCTTTTCAGGATTACCTCCAACGTCATAAATTTTATCGAGTACCATTTTACGATCTCTTGGGCTAGCCGCGTTGCCGCCAAAATCCTCAACGTGCTTACCGGGTTTTGCACCAACTAAACTATTAGTTTATGCAGTGAAATTTTACTATCTGAAAATTTAACCACACCTTTTGTAACTGACAGACACTCATCAGACTCAGTCACGCTAAGACCGCAGCCTCCGAAACCCAAATAAACGCCAACACGGACTTCGCCTACATCACTTATCCTATACTCATATACCGGCAATAATTTCAACCCCGGGTATTTATCAACCCCACTTAGTGACTTGATTGGATACGCAAACTCATCATTTATCTCAGACAGCTTCAGCAATTCCAGATCTGAATCCAGCTTTAAAAAACTTTGACACTCCCTCGCTAACTGTTAATGAGACCCAGCCTGAATCACACAACTTAAAAAATATCAAGAACTCACAAAACAGATCACCAACCATAAAAAATGAGCGGACTCTGACATCGTGCAACACCTCATTGATCAGCACCGTCTTTATGCCCTCCACACCAAGCATGCTTTGTTAGCGCTCTAGCAGCTTTAGTCAAGCCTTCTTTGTTGATAGGTTCACCCGTCGTAGCGATCAGTACGTTACTAGTGCGTCCACCGAAATTCTGGAGAGCAATTGCCGATCCTTTTGCACCAAAAAAATCTTATAGCATTAAGTATTACCTAAATAAACGGCCCCGTCCGAGAACTCCATCAGCCAAGGCTCAGTTGATAACGAACAAAATGCATTCAAGATGCGGCCATCAGACAATTTGAAAAATGGATCGATTGGCTGAGAATCAATAAGCCAACCCACCTCAATAATAGACAAACCTAAAAGATCAGAAACATGGTCAAGGGCGTCGTCATCCCAACAACCGAAAAGCAGTTCCCGCCCCTTAGAAACGCGCCACGCACTCTCAGTCCGAAAGCTCCAGTCCGCCGAAAAAAGCATCAAAGTATCGCCATCCCAAAATACTCTTTCAATTTTAATAGGCAACAAAAGAGCCACGGCTTGCAACAATTCACTCATCTTTTAGTCCACTTGCTCAATATGCGTACGCTTTCTAATCCACTGCTTCCGCTCAGCCTTCGATAAACCTTGCGGGGGCTGCGGCGGATTTCCAGTAGTAGGGTCAACAGGTCCGCCATTAGCGTTCTCGAATGACGCGCGCCGAGGACTCCGACCATCCGCCTGCATCACCCGAACTCGCGAACCATCAGGCAAGATGTATTGAGTTCCGACCACATTTCCGCTGGTCGGAGAAACTACTGGTTTTGTTGGGTACCCTGCTGTTTCAAAATTAGCAATCATCTTAGACTGACTTTTAGGAAGATTCACTCCAGAGATATGACTAATTGACCCCACATTTGCTTTTGCACCAACACCCGCAGCAGCCTTACCAGCCGCCAATTTGGCAAGAACCGCCTCAACAACAACCTTGGCGCCCTTACCTGCCGGCATCAACAGCATAGCAGCATCAAGCTCGGGCGCTATGGTTGTAATCCCTTTGCCTGCCAAATCTGACAAACGCTGGGTAGCCGATTTTATACCTGACTCAGTACTGGACAACGCACCCATTTCTTTCGAATGCGCGCTGGTTTGCTCCTGGCCGTATTGCCGCCATTGCTCATACACCACGCCTTGACCATGCAAGACTGACGCATTGAACAGCGTTGAGTCATTGAACTGTTTTTCGGTTGCTCTGAACGCGAAGGCTTTCTCGCCATTGGCAACAATTTGGCTTCCATCGCCCCACTTCAGAGGGATTTTCTGTGCCGCCAGTTGCCCAATAATCCCTTTGGCAATATTCAGGTCATCGATAAAATTTCGGGACTGCGGATCATTGCCTGTGGACTGCGCAACCAAACCGCTCAAACGGGCTTCATCAGCAGCATCCAGGGCGCCACCCGCAGCAATCATCAACAAATCCAGCCAAAGGGCACTGGATCTTGGCGCTCCCAGGGTTTTGTAAAGCTCTTCGGCCTTTTTCTCCAGAACCGGAATTTCTTGTTGCTTATGCAGCTGCCTATTGAAGGCTTCCACACCAAACCCTGCCCCACCTGCCACCACAGCCTCGCCGGGCCCACTTCCAGCCCCCGCAGAGGCTCCAACGCCTGTCGCAATCAATGCAGCTATAGCATCTTGTTCCTGACGAGACAGCCCACTGTCTTTCAGCGCCTGACCCACCGATGGCATCAACGCCGCAGAGGCTCCAGCTCCCAGAGCACCCGCCTGCGCATTGCCGCTGGACAAACCTATTGCCGCACCCGCCAACGCATGCAGCAAGACACGAGCTGCACCGCCTTCATCCCAGGCTGCCTTTACTGCACTGTCCGTAGATTTATCTCTTTGCGCGGTAGCGAAATCACCGATTTTTTTAAAAATCTCACTGGATGATACGTTCGCAACAACACCCACAGCCGTACTGCCCGTTGCCCCTCCCAGGCCCGCCGCGATCAGGCCCGATGCAATATTGGCCATCAGCCGTTTATCGCCCCCGACCTGCCAGCTCCTGGCGTCATCCAGCGCAAGCGCAGCCGCTTGTTGTTGCTCTGGGGTAGTTGCCTCATTGGCCTGTTTGGTTGCCGCATCAGCCTTGGCTTTGGCCACGCTATTAATTACGCTGCTGGACAGCTGCGCCGAGCTTTGAATCAGGTCGATGCGTGCTTGCATGGCCTTTTCATCAGGCCGATCCAGATGCTGATTGGCGTTCACGGTGTCGCGGTTCAACCCCACCAGGTCATTGCCGCCATCGGGGTTGCGCACGGTGATGGTGCCTTCACTGATGGCGCTTTGGGTTTTACTCTTCTCAGAGTCCTTGAGAAACACCGGCAGCGTGCCGCCAGCGACCGAGCGGGCATCCACCCCGCCCCCTGCCAAGGCCCCGGAATAGCTCAAACTCCCGGCCTGACTTGTTATGGCGCTTTTATTTTTGATGTCACTGACCAACAGGCGATCAGTGCTGAGATGGTTTTTGTCAGCCGGCGCATCGCTGGCAATCACGGCGCCTAGAAGCGCGGTGGTTTTTCCGACGTTGATGTCGTAACCACCTGTGCCCGCAGACAGGCCCGTCTGATCGGTCACAGCCTGATAATCGCTGTTCATTTTGCTGCCAGCGATATTGGCCGAAGCGGATACCGGAGCGCCCACACAAAACGGGGGCACACAAATACTCCCGCCCACGCCAGCGCTGGTTTGCCTGTTCTTCTGGCGGGCTTCATCCTGACGTGAAGCCATGCTCAGATTGCCACTGATATCAGCCTTGATGGCATCCGCCCGCACTTGAGCACCGGCCAACGCAGTGTCCTGGCCGCTTTTGAGCACCAGCAGTCCAGTGTCTAACGTGCTGTTGACCTGGCTGACTTCCCGCCCTTTACCCATGCCCTTGGCCAGTTGTGCGCCAAGGTCGAGGGTGAAACCCGTTTGTTCACCCACATTGAAGCTGACCCCCATACTGGTTTTGTCGTTTTTACTTTGGTTGTCCCAGCTTTTCCGGTCTTGGGCGCTTTCCAGGGTGATGTCATGCTCTGCCCGCAACAGGGTGTCTCTAGCCTTGAGGCTGCTGCCAATGACATGAATATCGCCCTGGGTGTCGGGGGCATTGCCTGTTGCCACAATGGCCAGACTGCCGCCACTGTTGAGGGTGGATTGCCTGGCTGTTTCAGCGTTGTACTCACTGCTGCTTTTCTTGTTAGTGGAGCCCAGTTCGGTACCGATTTTTATCAGCGCGCCACCGCTATTGGCAGGCTTACCTTCTGACACATTCGCGGCACTGGCATCCATATTGCATGCGGCGTTGTAAGCAGACAGCAACGCCTGCGCGCCCTTGACTGCCTTGAGACGGCTGTCGTCAGCCTGCTGCGAAGCCCGCACGTCGTTACGAATGCTGGTTACCGTATCGACCACCATGCCACCCACAACCCGCCCCACACCCATACTCCTGGAGCTGTCTTGGGTGGTCTGGTGCGCGGTTTCAGTACCCGCGGCGATGGTGACATTGGAACCGCTCAGGCCCATGTCCTGGGTACTGACCAATTCACTGGATATCACCTTCAACTCACGACCCGCAGTCAGGGTCACGTCACCGACGCTGGAGCCCAGGGTGCTGCCCTGCAAGGTGCTCTCCTGTGCAGTGCCGTTGTGCTTTTGGCCACTGTTGGAGAGATGCAGGTTGCCGCTAATATCGTCCAACCCAAGGTTGTTCCCGGTCAGCACACCTGTGAGGTCGCGCTTTTTCTCCTTGCGCATCTCAGTTCGCGAAAACGTGTTGATTGCCGCATCAACAGTCAGGTCACGCCCGGCTTGAACAGTAAGGTCATCGGTGCTGACCAGCGCCGAACCCGTGACTTTTACGTCTCGCCTGGCAGCCACATTGACCGTGTCACCCGAGACAATGCTTCCTACAGCTGTCGTGCTGGCTTCACTGACCTGACGCTTGGCCTTGCTCGAGTTCAGGCCACCCCAACTGCTTTTACTTTGACTGTTATCGTGGCGCACACTGCTGGAATCACTGGCGGCGAGGATCTGAATATTGTTGCCCGCAAGCAGCTTGGCAGCACCTTGCTTTGCATTGACCGCACTGACTTGCAAGAGCAGGTCATCACCCGCCACCAAGGTGCTGTTACCCCCCGAGGTGACCAGACTGCCAACGTTAGTGAGGGTGTCGGTTTCGTTCAGGCGGAAGGATTTTCCGGACGAGCTTTTTTTGCTCTTGCTATAGAAGCTGTAATCCAGTTCCTCTGCGGACTTGAGCTCAAGGCTTGCGCCAGCCACCAGGTATGCTTCACCGCCCGCCTCCACCCGACTGCCAATTACCGCCATATCCTGCCCGGCACTCAGCGTCACATCGCCACCGGCCTTGACCACGCTCGAGACCTGGCTGACGCGATCGTCCCGGGTTTTGACTTTTTTGGTGTTGAGCGCGCTGTGCTGCTCGTTTGCAGCCGAGGCCAGGGTCAGGTCGCCCGATGCGGCCATGGCCAGGTCGCGGGTGGCTGCAATCTGGCTGGCGATAGCGCTGATATCCCGCGCGGCAACAATCTGGAAGTCGCGACCCGCTTCAATGACAGAGCCATATTGGGTGACGCTCTCGCCACGCGACAGTGTGCCGGCAACCTGGCTGTTGCGTTGTTCTGTGGCAATAAGGTTGACGTCACGACCTGCCTTGATGGTGGTGTCTGCGCCGCTTTTGATTACGCTACCAACACTGTGGACGTCGCGGCCCGCGTGCAGAGACAGGTTGTTCGCCGCTTCAATGCGAGCGGCGCTGTCCATGAAGTCGGTGCGTTCGCTGCGATAGCCGTTGCTGCTGTTATGACGGATAACGGTGCGCTCATTGAGTAGATCACCCTTGCTGGCCGTTAGGCTGATATCGCGCCCGGCAAGGATGCCGCCCGCCTTGTTGCTCAGGTTATTGCCCGTCAGCAGGTCGAGGCGGTTGCCGGCGTCGATCAGGCCGCTGTTGATCAGGTGGTTACCTGCGTTGGCTGACAGGTTTTCTGTGGCCCGCAAGGTGCCGACGTTTTTGAGGTCTTGACCTGTGATCAGGTTGACGTTGTTTCCGGCAATCAATGCGCCATTAGGGGCCAGGCGTTTGTTCGCCTGGGCCATGTACAACACCGGAACCAGCACTTGCTGGTTGTTGATCGTGGTGCTTTCCAACCAGACGATATCGTGGGTCAGGGCCGCTATCTGTTCGCTTGTCAGGGTGATACCCACCGAGAGGTTGAGCGCCTGCTTGCTGGCGACAGCATTGTCCATCAGGTATTTAAACGTCGCCGCATCGCTGGTTCGGCCGTCGATAAAACGCTGGCCAGTACGGGCGGTGAGGGCTTGCTGAATCAGGCGCTGTTCATAAAAGCCGTCACCCAAGCGCTTCTGGCTTTGGTCCGGGTCGTAACCCAACTTCGCCAGCAGGTAGTCCGAGCCCATAAATTGTTTGAGGTTGGTCAGAGCCGGGTTGGTTTCGATCAGGTATTTGTGCGGGCTGGTTACAACGTTTGTGTCAGGCAAGCCCTGAACACGGTTGATGGTCAGGCCGTCAATCGCTGTTGCAGAACCTGCTGCACCTGAGAGGTCGACCGGTAGGGAGGGAGAGTGAACGGCCGACACAGTGCTGCTGCCCTGCCCGCTCAGGCGAAACAGGCCGTTCTGGCCCTCAGGCAAGCTGAAGCCGGGCAGCTCTACCGGGTTCACTTGTTGCTGGGCCACATCCGCTGGCAATTGGGCGTTGATGTGGATCGGTGTGGAGTAGCCACTTCCCGCGCCCGTGTCGGTTGGCGTACGGCCGGCAGCGACATAACCGTAGTACGGCCGGATCACGCTGTTGTTAAGGCTTTGCCCGGCACTGAGGTTGACGTCGCCCCCGGCTTGGATCACAGCGTCATGGGCCTGCCCGTCGATGTTTTGGGTGCGGGTGGTGTGCGATAGCTTGCCACCGCCCAGCAGGCCA
Organism: Pseudomonas sp. FSL R10-0056; assembly: GCF_009600105.1. Classification (NCBI taxonomy): domain Bacteria; kingdom Pseudomonadati; phylum Pseudomonadota; class Gammaproteobacteria; order Pseudomonadales; family Pseudomonadaceae; genus Pseudomonas; species Pseudomonas sp. FSL R10-0056. Next base: position 21,191 of record NZ_WIWL01000173.1, on the reverse strand, counting down.
ATAAAGTAACTCAGGTCAGACTCAACGGTGGCCGAGGGTGTGGGGCTGTTTTTGGCATTGAAATTGGCAGCCGCCGGGATGGCCGCAAAAATCTGTGTGACATAGTTCCAGTACGTGCGGGTGGTGGTGATCTCCTGCCCTTGCACGCCCAGGTTGTTAAGGGTCTCTGCGGTGGCCGTCACGTTGCCTGTGGCGGCAATGGTGCTGCTGTGGTTATTGAGCGTCCCGGCGTGGATCTGGAGGTCCGCGCCACTGCCCAAGAGCGAAGCCGCTGTGCTTCGGGTAACGTTCAGGCGATCGGTTTCATCGATTTGCCACAGGCCGTTTCGCCGCCCTTTACGACGAAAGTCACACCCGGCACCAGGTATCAAGTTGCAATCGAGCTCAGAGATGGTCACCGAGCTTTTTTCCTGGGCCGTGTATTCCAGCACATCCCGCACGTTATTCACGGTCATGGCGCGGATGCTCAGGTTCTGCGCGCTTTCCACCGTGCCGGAGCGGTTGTCCAGCAAATCGGCCTGGTTGTGATCTGTATCTTTGGCGATCAGCACATCGCCCAGGCCATAGACCGTCGCATAGGCATTGGTGAAGGTGGTGGTCAGCAGCTGCATGTCACCGCCGCTGAAAATCAGACCATCGCGATTGAGTGCTGTGTCGGCAGTGAGCATCAGGTTCGCGCCAGCCCCCAGTGTGCCGGTGTTGGACACCTCATTGGCAATGAGGTTGAGGTCGGTCGCAGACGTCATCCGCCCGGCGTTGTTCAACTGTCCTGCCACTGTGACCCGGGTGCCGTCACCACCGGCCAGGGTGGCGGTTTCGCTGAAGTGCAGTTGCGCGGCGCGCAGATCCAGGGATCCGAGGCTGCTCAGCCGACCACTGGCCGAATAAGTACCCTCCAGGTTGATACTCAGAGTGCCGTCACTAGCGAGCAAACCGTTGTTGGACCAGTTCCCGCCTGCGCCAACAAAACTGTTGGATGCCAGTAACTGGCCGCCCGCAACTTGATTGAAGCTGTTGACGTTGACTGTCAGGCGCGCGGCCTGAATCACGCTGCTGTTGGTCCAGCTGTCCTGGTTGAGGATCAGGCCACCTCGACTCACCAGACTGCCGCCAACGTTGTCGAGGATCGACGGATCAATGGCGAAAGTGCCGCTGCCGGAATGCAGTACCTTGCCACCCGCGTTCTGGAAGCTGCCCGCGAGTAACGTCAACTCAGTATTGGCGCTTTCCAGGGTGCCGTTGCGGTTGTCCAGCAGCCCGCCAATCTGTAACAAGGTATCGCCGCTGGTACCCAGCGTACGCAACTGCCCCGTCCGGTTATCCACGCTGGCGGCGCTGACACTCAGGGTTCCTGTGCTTTCGATAAGGCCTTTATGGTTATTCAGGGCGTTGCTCAGATCGAGGCTGACGTGCTCTGCTGCCACACGCCCACCTGTTTCGCCGCTGTTGTCGAAGGCGTTGCCGGTTATTGTCAGCAGACGCTTGACGTAGAGATTGCCGCCGCGATTGTCAAAAGCGTCGGTGGTCACGAGGGCATCGCCCACTTGCGCTGAGATTTTCCCGCCGACGTTATCGATACTGCCCGCGATCAGATTCAGACGCTGGCCCTGGATGATCCCTGCCACACCGTTGCGCAGTACACCGACTACGCGAGCATTGAGGGCTTGCTTGAGGCTGCCAAGCTCACCACCACGGTTTTCCAGGTTGGCGGCCTTGATCGCCAAATCACCGTTTTGGGCAATCAGTTTGCCACCCTGATTGTCGATATTTTCAGTAATGTCCAGTTCTAAGCCGGTCTTGCCTTGCACCTTGCCCTTGGCGTTGTCCAGGCGGCTAGCGGTAAGTTTGAGCTCGCCGTCCTGGCTGTAGATCAGGCCGTCATTGCTGTTTTGCACCAGGCCACTGACGCTAATGTCCAACTTGCCATCTGCCGCGACTGTGCCGCGATTGCGGTTGTCCAGGCCAGCGCTCATCAGGCTCAGCACGCTTCTGCTGACCAGCTCACCGCCCTGGTTGTCGATCTGCGCCGCCCGCTGGATCAATAGCGGGCCACCGCTGGACAGCTTGCCGCGGGTGTTGGTCAAGGTGCCAGGCAGGTCGAGGGTTGTGGCGGCGGCACCTTTGATACTGCCAGCACTGTTGTCGAGATCACGCGCACTCAGATAGAGAGCCGCACCACTGTCAATCACCCCGCCCTCGGCGTTGTTCAGCCAACCACTGACATCAAGGCTTTGGGCGCCAGCACTGGTTATATTGCCCTGACCGCTGTTGTCCAGGTTGGCCGCTGTGACGGTCAGGTTTTTTTGGCTGACCAGAATACCTGTACCGCTATTGAGAAGGCTGGAGCTGAGATGGGCATCAAGGTTGCCGTAAAGGCTGGACAGTTTGCCGCTGTTGCGATTGTCGAGCGTTGTACCGGTGGCATTCAAACCCTGCCAGCCGGAGATCAGCCCGCCCTGATTGAGCAGGTTGTCACCATTGATGACCAACAGGTTGTTGCTGATCAGCTTGCCGCCCGTATTATCAAGGTTGCGGACACTCAGGCTAAGGGTTTGCGTAGTGGAAATCTCGCCGCCACGGTTGTTCAGGTCACGCAGGTGCTTGAGGGTCAAAGGGCCTGCTGTGGTGATCAGGCCGCCCATATTGTTGAGATCGCCTGTGGCAGTACCCAAGTCGAGCGTGATGGCCTTGCCCTGCAGCGAACCCTTTTCGTTGTTCAACCCACCACTGCTGATAGCAAGTTGGCCAGCGCTGGAAATGCTGCCCTGGTGGTTGGACAACTCAGTCGCAGAGAGGCTTAACCCGCCGTCACTGCTGATCAGGCCCAAGGTGTTTGCCACGCCGGCACTAAGCTCAAGACGGCTGTGTTTTTCGCTGGTAAGCCTGCCGCCCGTGTTGTCCAGACGAAAACCCGTCAACGACAAACCAGCCTGGCTCGACACTTCGCCTTCACGGTTATCGATATCGGCCACATCAAGCGTCAGCCCTTGAGCGCCGCCGACCAGGCCTTTATGACGGTTGTCCAGGGTATTACTACTCAGTTGGACGGCACCTTGGCCGATCAGTTGACCTTGCTGGTTGTTTAGATCCTGCACTTGAACCTTGAGGTTCTGCTTGCCGGAAATCCGGCCGCTGCTGTTATCGAGGCGGGTTGCAGTTACGCTTGCATTGCCGTCGGCTATCACTACGCCACTGCGGTTCTGCAATGTGCCATCAACGGCCAGGCGCATCTCACCCTGACTGCTGAGCATGCCAGTGCGGTTGTCCAGGCTGCCGATCCGGGCGTCGATGCTGCTGGCTGAAACCAGACCTTGGCTGTTAAGTAACCGATCAGTTTTGAGGTCGAGACTGGCGCTACTCAGAGTCCGCCCTTTGTTCTGGTTATCCAGAGTGTCTGCACGGATGCTGGCGGCCTGTTTGGCGCTCAGCGTGCCACCCTGATTGCTCAGGATTTGGGCGCTAGCTGTCAGGTGACGACTGGCAATGATGCTGGCGTTTGTGTTCGCAAGCGTTTTTGCGTCGATGTACACATTGCCATGACTGTTGCGGGAATGGTCGGCATTGACCCCGGCCTCGATAATGCCGCGATTGGTCAACTGCGCGCCGCTGGAGAGCTTGATGCTGTCACGTGCGATAAGGTTTTTACGGCTGCTCAGGTCGCCTTGAGCCTGCATATCCAGTGTGCTGCCAGCATAGATCGCCTCTTGGGCATCGAGACTTCCAGCCTTGCCTGTGATCGCACTGCTGGCCGTGACTTGAGCCATACGCAAATGCCCATTGGCATCGAGCTGTATATCCCCGCCACTGGCCGCCAGCGTGCCGTCCAGCTTGACCCCGACACCGGCCTCGGTACCCACCAGCCTGATGGCGCCCGCATACATTCCGCCCAAGGCGCTGGAGTCAATTGCCAACTGCGGCTTGGCGCTGCCGTCATCCGCGCGCGCAGTGGCGTGCAGGGTCCGGGCATTGACGTCGTTGCGACCGGCAATCACCGTCAAGTGACGCGCATTGATCTGGGCGTTGATCTTCGCCGAGCGGGTGATGATGTCGAAGCGATCGATATTACTGGCGTTCAAACCCTGACCGTCAATGGTCACCGTACCGCCATCAACCTGATAACGATCCAGACGACCATTATCAAACAGAGGTTTGCCCGTGCTAAGCGTGACACTGGGAGTATTGATAAAACCGCAGCCATTACAGGTAATACCGTAGGGGTTGGCCACGATCACCTTGGCCGACTGCCCCGCCACTTCGGTATAACCGCGCAACTGGCTGGGACTGCCGCCGTTGACTTCGTTGAGAATGATATGGGCGGCGTTGCCCTGCAGGTTCGGGTTGCCTAGGATGATGCCGCCCAGTTGGGTCGACTGGGTACGGTCAATGCCGTTGTTGAGGATCAGGCCATTGGCACCGACGTTGTAGTCATTGAACTGGTTATGCGACAGACCGCTGCCATTGGGTGCAGCAATATTGACGATCGGAACGCCATTACCCGCCGCTCCCAGGCTGGTGCCTGGCCCGCTGACAACGATGCCTTCGGCCTGCACCAGCAGTGGTTGCCAGAACAGCGCATTGGCCAAAATAAAGGCCAGGCCACGTTTAGGCATGCCCAGGAAAGATTCCCCGGCATGCAGTGCTGCTGAAGACTGGCGGGCCAAGAAGGCTGAATGCCGATCATCCCTGTCGGTTTCTGGGGATAACAAACCCAGCTTGGCCAGGCTGCCCGGTACAACCGGAAATAAAGACCTCATCCCGAGATAACATCCAAACATGCTTACTCCATCCGTGATTCGCCAAACTTGATGAGTGAGGCAAAGTCTTTTCAACGAGACAATTCGCAGGCAAAAGCCTTGGCGCGTCTCCGGGTGGGGTAAGTCTTGGATATGTTTGAATGAAAAGAGTTAGGACGCTTCCGATATCAATAGCGAAACGTCTCTTCAGAGCAGCTGACTGTCACTGCCATAAATTTGATCTGTAGTAGCACGCCCTAGGGTTTGAGCCAGATATGCGCCGCAATAAATGCGAAACATATCTGGCCCTACTCTGCTTCAGATCACTGCAGTGATATTGCGTAAACCCGCAGATCAGAAACGATAGGTGATCGAAGTACCAAAACCGCTCGCGCTGTTTTTGTAGGTAGAGCTGTACGCGCCCTTGGAAGCCGAGCTGTCGTTGACCTTGGTACTGTCTTCCCACAGGTAGGAGTACGCCAGGTCGATAGTCATGTTACTCACCGGCGTCCAGCCAGCGCCGAAGCTGATGGCGGTACGGTCACCGGTGGGGATACGCGGCGAACGGTTGCTGTTGTTGGTCGGCGACTCATCGACTGACAAGCCCGTGCGCAACACCCATTGCGGATTCAACTGATACGCGACGCCAATGGCGTGGGCCCAGGTGTCGTGCCAGTTCTGCTCCTCGGTAATGGTGCTCAACGAGCCGCCAAGACGCGGGCTGACATCACTGTTCTGAGCGGTAATGTCCTTGAGGCGGCTCCAGCGGGTCCAGGTGCTCCCCGCATACAGGGTCCAGTCATCATTGAGCTGGTGAGTGACCGAGAAGTCCACGGACTCCGGCGTGTCCAGGTCCAGCTTGGCATCGTAGCTCTGGCCGCTCAGGCCCAGCAGGCTGAAGGTACCGCCAGTGACCTTGGTAGTGCCCTTGAGGTTGTAACTGACCTTGGAGTGATACGTCAGGCCCACACGGGTGCTGTCAGTGGCCTGTACCAGGATGCCGGCGTTGAAACCGATGGCCGTGTCATCGCCGCTGATCTTCACCTTGCCGTCGTTACTGCCCGGGGTAAGGGCATTTGGCACTTGTGAAGTCAGTTCACCGTCAATGCGGTTGATGGTCGGACCAAACCCGATCGACACCTTGTCATTGAAGGCATAGCTGACCGTAGGCTGGAACGTCATGACTTGAATCTTGCTTTTATTGGCGAAGTAGCGGCCGGCGAAACCACTGCCATAGTCCGTAATCAAACCAAACGGCACATAGAAACCGACACCGAAAGCCCAGTGTTCATCAATCGGCTTGACGTAATAACCCATTGGCACCGCAGTCAACGGCACCATATCGCCGTCTTCCTTGCCGCCAAAGGTACTGCGGGTATGGCTGATATCGGTTTTCGCCACAAGCAAGGCAGCACCTGCACTCACCTGCTCCTGTTTCAGGCGCGCCATGCCCGCAGGGTTGCCGTATACGGTACTGGCATCATCGGCAGAGGACGAGCGGCCGGCGAAGCCAGTGCCCATGCCGCTGATACTTTGTTCATTGATTGCAAGACCGCTGGCAAGTAGCTGAGACGACGCAAGTGCAACGGCAAGACCGAGGGTGGTCTTGAAGAATAGTTTTTTCATTATTAGAGGTCCAGTGATCAACGGGGCGCAAACTACCAATATTCCTGATCCGTTGCCAGAGCCTGTTATATAGAAATCAATTGCCTTGTAGGACAATACAACAAGAGCGCGCCGTTATTCAGCGGGCGAATACCCGCTGATGGGCAGAGCTGATCAACTGATTGATTTCGCTAACATATTAAAGCGCTAAAGATCATTAAACATGATGCACTAAACATGAAATCGCAATCTGCTGTCCGGGAGCTGATGGCGCCGGACTTGAGTGAAGTGGGTCGCTGGCGGGGCAAGTGCGCTTTTCTTGAAAGAGCTGCGAACTTTAAATAAACCCATATTCAACGTCTCAATCAAACAGGCCAGGGAATAGCAAACGGTTGGGCATTTAATAGATCAATACGCTGTGTCGGGCGCACATCATTTTCAGCCCGCGGCTTCAGAAGAGCGATTCAGCATCCCCGAATAAAACGCCAGAAACGAAAAAAGGACCCGAAGGTCCTTTGTTCTGCCCTTGCGAATCCGATTGAATTCACTGGGCCATGTTTGGAGCGGGAAACGAGACTCGAACTCGCGACCCCGACCTTGGCAAGGTCGTGCTCTACCAACTGAGCTATTCCCGCTTGGTGATGCGCATTCTATAGAAATCTAATAACGCGTCAAGCCTTTGTTTTAAAAAGTTTTATTTATTTTACCGAGGTGGTCTTCAGATGCGGCCAGGCAGCCCGCAAATACTGGAGCATCGACCACAGGGTCAGACCGGCAGCTACCAACAGCAACCCGTACCCTACCAATACCCAGAAGCTGAAGTCCGACGGATTGGCCAGCAGTATGACCAGAGCGAGCATTTGCGCTGCGGTTTTCCATTTGCCCATGTTCGAGACCGCAACCTGGGCCCGTGCCCCCAGCTCCGCCATCCACTCGCGCAACGCGGAGATGACGATCTCACGGCCAATAATCACCGCCGCCGGCAAGGTCAGCCACACGTTGTGATGCTCTTGCACCAGCAACACCAAAGCCACAGCCACCATCAACTTGTCGGCCACCGGATCCAGAAAGGCACCAAAAGGCGTGCTCTGCTCCAGCCGGCGGGCCAGGTAGCCGTCAAGCCAGTCGGTCGCCGCCGCAAAGGCGAAGACTGAGCTGGCGGCTGCATAACTCCAGCTGTAAGGCAGGTAAAACAACAAAATGAAGAAAGGAATAAGTAGAACGCGTAGTACGGTGATCAAATTAGGGATATTCATCGGCACAACTGGCTACGAGGTGAGGTGGCATTCTACTCGCTGTGCAGGTTTGCATAAATCAACTCAGCGAGCTTTTTACTGATCCCGGGTGCTTTGGCGATCTCCTCGATGCTTGCACGAGATAGCTCCTGTAAGCCACCAAAATGTTTCAATAAATCTCGGCGGCGGGTCGGCCCTACCCCTGCAATGCCTTCCAGCGTTGAGGTTCGACGGGTTTTTCCGCGTCGCGCCCGGTGCCCGGTAATTGCAAAGCGGTGGGCCTCGTCACGGATTTGCTGGATCAGATGCAAGGCCGGCGAGTCACCCTTGAGGGTGAATTCATGGGCCGCATCATTCAGGTAAAGCGTTTCAAAACCGGCCTTGCGCGTCGTACCTTTGGCCACGCCAAGCAAAATCAGGTCGGGTACTGCCAATTCATTCAGCACATCACGGGCCATCGACATCTGCCCCTTGCCACCGTCGACCAGAAGAATGTCCGGCAGTTTGCCCTCTCCCTCCTTGAGTCGACTGAAGCGCCGCATCAGTGCCTGGTGCATGGCCGCATAGTCGTCGCCAGGCGTGACACCTTCAATGTTAAAGCGCCGGTAGTCGGACTTGATCGGCCCCTCGGGGCCAAACACCACGCAGGACGCCACAGTGGCCTCGCCGCTGGAGTGGCTGATGTCATAGCACTCCAGGCGCTGCGGAATCTCATCGAGTTTCAATACCTGGGCCAAGGCTTCAAAACGCGCCGCCACATGCAGGCGATTGGTCAGGCGGGCCATCAGCGCTTGCTCGGCGTTGGTGACCGCCAACTGCTGCCAGCGCGCCCGGGTGCCACGCACACGATAGCTGATCGCCAGCTCTCGGCCACGCAGCTCGGCGATTGCATCGATAATCGCCCCGAAGCTCTCATGCTCCACGTTGACGATCAACTCGCTGGGCAGGTCGCGCTCGGGGCTGCTGATGTAGTACTGGCCAAGAAAGGCCGCCATGACTTCGGCGACATCTTCCTCAATACCTACCTGAGGGAAAAAATTCTTGCTGCCCAGCACACGCCCGCCGCGCACGTTGATCAGGTGCACACAGGCGCCGCCCGGGTTGACGAAAGCGGCAATCACGTCCACGTCGCCGTTACCGCCCTCCATGCTTTGCTGGTCCTGAACCCGGCGCAGCAAGGAAATCTGGTCACGCACCTCAGCGGCACGCTCGAAGTCCAGCGTGCTGGCAGCCTGTTCCATGGCTGCGTTCAACTCATCGGTCAGGGCACTGCTACGCCCTTCAAGGAACATGATCGAATGGCGTACGTCCTCGGCATATTCCTGCGGGTCAACAAGGCCGACGCAAGGCGCCTTGCAACGCTTGATCTGGTACTGCAAGCAAGGTCGCGTTCTGTTTTTGAAGTAGCTGTCGTCGCACTGACGCACCAGAAAAGTCTTCTGCAGGATACTCAGACTTTCACGGATGGCGCCGGCGCTGGGGTAAGGCCCGAAATACTTGCCTTTCAGTTTTTTGGCACCGCGGTGAATACTCAGCCGCGGGTATTGACCATCCGACAAAAACACATAGGGGTAGGACTTGTCGTCGCGCAACAGGATGTTGTACGGCGGACGCCACTCTTTGATAAGCGTCTGCTCAAGCAACAGCGCTTCGGTTTCGTTGGCGGTAATAGTGGTTTCAATTTGCGCGATACGCGCAACCAGTGCAGCCGTCTTGGGCGCCAGGCCGGTTTTGCGAAAATAGCTGGCCAGGCGTTTTTTCAGGTGCTTGGCCTTGCCCACATAGAGAAGCCGCGCATCGCTGTCGAACATGCGATACACGCCGGGTCGACCACTGCAGGTCGAAAGAAATGCACTTGCATCAAACACGTCTGTCATCTCTAACCAGCATCAACCATGCCGTGACGAACGGCCAGCAAGGCCAGCTCAACATCGCTCTTGACCGAGAGCTTCTCGTAAATACGGTAGCGATAGGTGTTTACCGTCTTGGGCGACAAACAAAGCTTGTCAGAAATAACCTGAACCTTCTGACAGCCAACAATCATCAGGGTGATCTGGATTTCGCGCTCGGACAAGGCATCGAAGGGAGAGTCGCTGGCAGGCTGAAAAGATTTGAGCGCCAGTTGCTGTGCCACTTGCGGACTGATATAGCGCTGGCCTGCGAACACCTGGCGAATTGCCTGAACCATTTCAGCCAGACCGGCACCTTTGGTCATGTAACCCGCCGCGCCTGCTTGCAGCAAGCGCGTAGGAAAAGGGTCTTCTTCACACACGGTCACAGCGACAACCTTGATATCCGGGTGGCTGCGCATCATCTTGCGAGTAGCCTCAAGACCACCAATGCCAGGCATTTTGACATCCATCAGGACCACATCCGGCTTCAATTCACGAGCCTTGAGCAACGACTCTTCGCCGGACTCGGCCTGACCGACCACCTGCAGACCTTCGATATCGGCCAGCATTCGTGTGATCCCTGTACGCACAAGATCGTGGTCATCGACCACTAGAACCCGAATCAAGTCGACACCTCGCAAATTGGTCTTGGTTGATTGCCGACACCTTAGCAAAAACTAAAGCACCAACCTATCGACTTGCGTCAACTATCCCTGCCAAAGCATTAAATCCTTTTAAACATTCATTCCTTGACGGGATCTACCTCCTTAGGATCACGGCGTTCCTTTGCCGCTTGAGGTGCCGATAATTCTGCCAGGGTAGTGGTGAGGCGGCGAATGGCGTCCTGATCCTCCTTGTGCAGCACCCTGTAACTGATCAGCACCTTCTCTTCAAGATGACTCAAATTATCGAGCAGGGTCGGGGTTGGACTGCCGGTCAACACGTAAAGCACGTCAACACCCCGGGCAGCAACGCGCGACAAGTAATCTGCCTTGGGTGCGCGGTCACCATTTTCATATTTGCCCTGGGCATTAGCCTCGACACCACCGATTTCGCCAAAAGTTTTTTGCGACAAACCTAGCCGCTCTCGCTCCTGCCGCAAGCGCAAACCAATTCCACTCATTTGGATGTAGGATCCCATTTTAAACACCCAAAAGGATGGTATAATCGATAAATATTAAACAACTTTGAACGGTTTTGAACTATGACCGGAATTCGTACCGCTGCACAAGCCAAGGCATGGCTGGAACACCAGGGAAAGTCCGTTCAAGAGTTCGCTCGGGAACATGGCATAGACCCGGCTACCACTTATCAAGTGCTCGCCGGGCGCAAAAAGGGGAAACGTGGTGAAGCCCACAAGGTAGCGGTTCTTCTGGGCATGAAGGACGGGATCATTACGTCCCAGGGCACGCATCTGACAGAAGCTAAGGATGATGAGTTAGCTTGAGTATGCGCCTAATCGGGCGACAGGCCCGATTTAGTGTTTATACTGGCTCAGAGGCCCGATTACAGGGCTCTGCGCCCTGCCCCGGCATTGCACACGTGCAGGCCAATAGTGATCGTGGGAGTTCCAGATAGTATTTTCTTATTGAATCTGCCCGTTCGCCTCGCGTAAGCTGCAAACCATCAATCGGAGACCACCCATGTTGCATCACGCCACCACCGCCATCTGCATGACCATACGCCAATCGCGTCTGGCTGCTGCTGTGTGCGCGAACAACATGCACTCCACAGCACGATTTTATTTTGGGTATTGGTTTAGCCACTGGCGCGCCTGATACCCACACGGCGCCCACTACTTAGGGGTCGCCTGACAGAGAATTCTCACCCCCGGTCGGCTTCCCGACCGGGGGTTTTGTTTTTTTGGCCCCTGACATTTTCTTGAATTGAGGATTTACCCCATGAACTACGCCACTTATTACCGTTTCGACCTTTGCACTGCATGGCGATTTATCAGCCGCCGTTCGGGACAGCCTGCCGCCTCCGAACGGACCCACATTGGTGGCACGCACGTACTTACAGCCAGTCTGGCCAATTGTCGAACACCCCACTAGGGCTGAGCGCGCGGGACAACCCGCCGCCTGCCCAGGAAGCCCGAACCATGAACGCATCCGTATCCGCCCTGCCAACCGTACACGCTGTATCTGCCCCGGTGACTACCCGTCGCCTGCCCACGGCAGCACAACTCAAACAGCAACTGCCCCTCAGCGATGCCCTGCGCGTCCAGATCAGCAGCCAGCGCCAGGCCATTCGCGCCATCCTTGACGGTGAAGACTCCCGTTTACTGGTGGTGGTCGGCCCCTGCTCCATCCACGATCCCGTCGCCGCCCTGGAATACGCCAGCAACCTGGCTGCCCTCGCCCATGATGTGCGCGACGACATGCTGCTGGTAATGCGTGCTTACATTGAAAAACCGCGCACCACCGTGGGCTGGAAAGGCCTGGCCTACGACCCGCACCTGGACGGCAGCGATGACATGGCCCACGGCCTGACCCTTTCGCGCGAATTGATGCTGGAGATGCTGCGCATGGGCCTGCCGGTCGCCACCGAGCTATTGCAACCCATCGCCGCCGGCTACTTCGACGACTTGCTGGGCTGGGTAGCTATTGGCGCCCGCACCACGGAATCGCAAATCCACCGCGAAATGGCCAGCGGGCTTGATTTGCCGGTGGGCTTCAAGAACGGCACCGACGGCGGCGTGGCCATTGCCTGCGACGCCATGCGTTCCGCCGCCCACAGCCATCGTCACTTCGGCATCGACAGCCAGGGCCACCCGGCAATCGTCGAGACCCGTGGCAATCCCGACACCCATCTGGTGTTGCGCGGCGGCCACAGCGGTCCCAACTACGACCGCGCCAACGTCGCCAAGGCTCGTGCAGGGCTTGAGAAGTCCGCCATCCCGGCCCGCATGATGGTCGATTGCAGCCACGCCAACAGTGGCAAAGACCCGCTGCGCCAGCCGCAAGTCTTCAATGATGTGCTTGAACAACGTCTTGCCGGCGATCACTCGCTGATCGGCATGATGCTCGAAAGCCATCTGTTCGAAGGCTGCCAGTCCCTGGGTGCAAACATGCGCTACGGGGTCTCGGTGACCGATGGCTGCCTGGGCTGGGACGCGACCGAGCAACTGCTGCGTAACGCCGCACATCAGTTGCAAACACAGCGCCACACCGCCAAGGCCATCGCCTGACAGACGCGTTCGGCAAACCGCAGCGCAACCAGGGACAATGCCTACGGTTGCGCGAAGCCGGTATCGACTAAGGTGTTTTTATGGTTCAAAAACACCTGGAAAATAGCCCATGGACGACTCAGCCAATACCAAGTATCCGATATTACTGGTACACGGCCTCTTCGGTTTCGGCCGCATAGGCCCATTCAACTACTTCAAAGGCATCAAGCAAGCGCTCGGCGGATCGGGCGCCCGGGTTTTCGTACCGATCATCTCGGCCGCCAACAACAACGAGACCCGGGGCGAGCAGCTGCTTGAATACATACGCGGGGTTTGCTCGCGCACCGGGGCAACACGGGTCAACCTGATCGGCCACAGCCAGGGTGCCCTGACAGCCCGCTATGCGGCAGCCGTGGCCCCCCTTCTGATCGCCTCCGTCACCTCCGTCAGCGGACCGAATCATGGCTCCGAAGCAGCAGACCGCTTGCGCCAGGCCTTCGTGCCCGGATCGCTCCCCGAAACCGTCGCCGCCGCCCTGACCACCTCGTTTTCCAGTTTCCTGTCCGCGATCACCGGCCACCGGCAATTACCGCAACACGCCCTTGAAGCCCTCAACGCGCTGACCACCGAAGGCGTTGCCGCCTTCAACCTGAAATACCCCCAGGGCCTGCCCGCCACATGGGGCGGCATGGGCCCCGAGCAGGTCAATGACGTTCTTTATTACTCATGGAGCGGCATCATCAAGGGCTCACGGTTGTCGGAGTCGCTAAATCTGCTCGACCCTCTACACAATGCCTGCCGCATCTTTGGCAGTTTCTTTACCCGCGAGAGCAAACAGAACGACGGGCTGGTCGGACGTTTCAGCTCGCATCTGGGCCATGTGATCGGCTCGGACTATGCAATGGACCACTTGGACACCATCAATCACCTGGCCAGAATGAACCGCACACGCATTGACCCTGTCGCCCATTACCTCGATCACGCCAGACGACTAAAGGCAGCGGGAGCATAAGCCCACCGGCAAACCCGCAACGAAATATAGCTAAGCGCACTTTTTGCCGAGAAAAACCCTACTGAATCCGGTAGGCTCGGCACTTTCTTGAAAGGAGTACACCCTCATGGCCAAAGCCACTGCCCGTCATATCCTGGTTGCCACCGAAGACAAGTGCAACGAACTGAAAGCCCAAATCGAAGGCGGCGCTGATTTCGCCGAAGTTGCCAAGGCCAATTCTTCTTGCCCGTCCAGCCGTCAGGGCGGCGATCTGGGCTCTTTCGGCCCGGGCCAAATGGTTAAAGAATTCGACACTGTCGTGTTCAGCGCGCCAATCAACGTGGTGCAAGGCCCGGTTAAAACCCAGTTTGGCTACCACCTGCTGGAAGTCACCAGCCGCCAGGACTGATCCTCTGCGCGCTGCGTGAAGACGGCCCGCCTTTTGGCGGGTCGTTTCGTTTGGGCAACGGCAAATCCCCGTGCTACGTTTCCTCATTCACGAATCCGTCGTGACTCATCCGAGGAATTGATCATGAGCCTTACAGGTAAAACTGCATTGGTTACCGGCTCCACCAGCGGCATCGGCCTGGGTATCGCATTGAGCCTGGCCAAGGCCGGAGCCAACCTGATCCTCAACGGTTTTGGCGATCCGGCCAAAGTGATTGCCGAAGTCGAACAGTTCGGCGTCAGGGTAGGTCACCACCCCGCAGATGTCAGCGACCCGGCGCAGATCGCCGACATGATCGATTATGCCGAGCGCGAATTCGGCGGCGTCGACATCCTGGTCAACAATGCAGGCATTCAGCATGTAGCCAGCGTCGAAGAGTTCCCGGTAGAGCGCTGGGATTCGATCATCGCCATTAACCTGTCCAGCGTGTTCCACAGCACCCGCCTCACCCTGCCCGGCATGCGCAAGCGCGGCTGGGGGCGCATCGTCAATATTGCCTCGGTTCATGGCTTGGTGGGCTCGGTCGGCAAGGCCGCCTATGTCGCCGCCAAGCACGGGGTAATCGGCCTGAGCAAAGTGGTGGGCCTGGAAACCGCCACCAGCAATATCACCTGCAACGCCATTTGCCCGGGCTGGGTGCTGACGCCGCTGGTGCAAAAACAGATTGATCAGCGCATCAGCCAGGGCATTGACCCCTATCAGGCGCAGCACGACCTGTTGGCCGAAAAACAACCTTCGCTGGAATTCGTCACCCCGCCGCAACTGGGCGAGCTGGTGCTGTTTTTATGCAGTGAGGCTGGCAGTCAGGTACGGGGCGCGGCATGGAATGTCGATGGTGGCTGGCTGGCGCAATAAGATCGCGCATTGCTGCACGCCCAATATGCAAAAATGCACAGCAACCCTGCACTTATCAGGGTTGTAATGGGCAAATTTGCACTGTTAGCATCGGTTATCGTTCACCCGTGAACCCCCTTAAAAATAATATAAAGCAGGGAGTTAGTGATGACTGCTCAGGTTTCCTCCTCACCGACACCGGATATCGCGCAGCTGCAAAGCACCGTTCTGGCCGAGGTCCGCAACCATATTGGCCACCTGACCCTGAACCGCCCAGGCGGACTCAATGCCATCAATCTTGAAATGGTCCGCAGCCTCCAGCAGCAACTCGATGCCTGGGTCGAAGACCCGCAAGTCAAGGCGGTGGTACTGCGTGGCGCGGGCGAAAAAGCCTTCTGCGCGGGCGGAGATATACGCTCGCTGTACGACAGCTATCAAAACAACGACACCCTGCATACCCTGTTCTTTGAAGAGGAATATGCCCTCGACCTGACCCTGCACCGCTACCCCAAACCCGTTGTGGCCTTGATGGACGGCTTCGTTCTCGGCGGCGGCATGGGCCTGGTGCAAGGCGCGGATCTGCGCCTGGTTACCGAGCGCAGCAAATTGGCGATGCCGGAAGTGGGCATCGGTTATTTTCCTGACGTTGGCGGTAGCTACTTCCTGACCCGAACGCCAGGTCAGTTGGGCACTTACCTGGGCGTCAGCGGGGTCCAAATCCGCGCTGCCGATGCCTTGTACTGCGGGCTTGCTGACGGCTATCTGGAAAGCACCGCACTGCCTGAACTGGACAAGGGCCTCGACAGCCTCAACTGGCAAAAATCCCCTATCGATGACCTGACCGCGCTGGTAGCCCGATTCGCCGTAACCGTATTGCCCGACCCACCGCTGGCCAGGTTGCGCCCGCTGATTGACAGCGTTTTCGCCCAGGTCGACATGCCACGGATTATCGCCCATCTGCGCGCTGTCATAGCCCCGGAAACTCGCGACTGGGCCAATGAAACCGCCGACCTGTTGCAAACCCGCTCGCCGCTGGCGATGGCCGTGACCCTTGAAATGCTGCGCCGTGGCCGAGCGCTGCCCCTTGAGCAGTGCTTCGCCCTGGAACTGCACCTGGATCGCCAGTGGTTTGATCGCGGCGACCTGATGGAAGGCGTGCGTGCATTGATTATCGACAAGGACAAGAAACCGCAGTGGAACCCGCCCAGCCTGGATGCACTGGATCCAGCCCATGTCGCCAGTTTCTTCACCGCATTCAACGCCAAGGGAGCCTGAGCCATGCAAGACATCGAACTGAGCGAAGAACAAGTGATGATCCGCGACATGGCTCGCGACTTTGCCCGGCGTGAAATCGCTCCCCATGCCCAGGCCTGGGAAAAAGCCGGCTGGATCGACGACGCGCTGGTGGCCAAGCTTGGCGAACTGGGGTTGCTGGGCATGGTGGTGCCGGAGGAATGGGGTGGCACTTATGTCGATTACGTCGCCTACGCCCTGGCCGTGGAGGAAATCTCCGCAGGTGATGCCGCGACCGGCGCACTGATGAGCATCCACAATTCGGTGGGCTGCGGGCCGATACTGAAATACGGCAGCGAGGAGCAAAAACAGACCTGGCTGGCGGAGCTGGCCAGCGGCCAGACCATCGCCTGCTTCTGTCTGACCGAACCCCAGGCCGGCTCCGAAGCCCATAACCTGCGCACCCGCGCCGAGTTGCGTGACGGTCAATGGGTGATTACCGGTGCCAAGCAGTTTGTCAGCAATGGCAAGCGCGCCAAACTGGCCATTGTCTTTGCGGTAACCGACCCTGATCTGGGCAAAAAAGGTATTTCGGCGTTTTTGGTACCCACCGCCACCCCCGGTTTTATTGTCGACCGCACCGAACACAAAATGGGCATCCGCGCCTCGGACACCTGCGCGGTAACCCTCAACAGCTGCAGCGTGCCTGAAGCCAATATGCTCGGCGAGCGCGGCAAGGGGCTGGCCATTGCCCTGGCCAACCTGGAAGGCGGGCGAATCGGCATTGGCGCCCAGGCATTGGGCATCGCCCGTGCGGCCTTCGAGGCAGCACTGGGTTACGCCCGTGACCGGGTGCAATTTGACAAGGCGATCATTGAGCACCAGAGCGTGGCCAATATGCTCGCCGACATGCAGACCCGCATCAATGCGGCACGCCTGCTGATCCTGCATGCGGCGCGCCTGCGCAGCGCGGGCAAGCCCTGTCTGTCAGAAGCTTCGCAAGCCAAACTGTTTGCTTCGGAAATGGCCGAGTATGTGTGTTCCAAAGCCATCCAGATCCACGGTGGCTATGGCTACCTTGAAGACTATCCGGTGGAGCGCTACTACCGCGATGCGCGGATTACCCAGATTTATGAAGGGTCGAGCGAGATTCAGCGCATGGTGATTGCGCGGGAGCTGAAGAATTATCTGCTTTAGAAACTGATTCACAACCTGTGGGAGCGGGCTTGCTCGCGATGCAGTCGGCTCGGTGCAGCTGACACACCGCGTTGAGGCTATCGCGAGCAAGCCCGCTCCCACATAGAGGCATGTGCAGTTATTGGTTCTTGAACTGCGCCTCGCGTTTTTCAACAAACGCCGCCATGCCTTCTTTCTGATCCTGTGTGGCGAACAAGGCGTGGAATACCCGACGCTCGAAACGCACACCTTCAGCCAGGTTCACCTCAAAGGCACGGTTGACGCATTCCTTGGTCTGCATCAGCACCGGCAGGGACTTTTTGGCAATGGTGGCCGCTACCTTCAGCGCTTCGTCGAGTAATTCATCCACCGGCACCACACGGGCCACCAACCCCGAACGTTCCGCCTCTTCTGCGCCTATCAAACGCCCGCTCAGGCACATTTCCATGGCCTTGGCCTTGCCCACCGCACGGGTAAGGCGCTGTGTGCCGCCCATGCCCGGCAACACCCCCAGGTTGATTTCAGGCTGGCCGAATTTGGCGTTGTCCCCGGCCAGAATAAAGTCACACATCATGGCCAGCTCACAACCGCCACCCAGGGCAAAACCCGCAACTGCAGCAATAATCGGCTTGCGCCTGGCCGCCACACGGTCGCTGTCGGAAAACAGGTCATCAAGATAAATTTGCGGATAGCTCAGGTCGGCCATCTCCTTGATGTCCGCACCGGCAGCAAAGGATTTCTTCGAGCCGGTGATAACGATACAGCCAATCCCGTTATCAGCTTCCAGCCTGTCCAGCGCGTGGTTTACTTCGCGGATCAATTGCGCATTCAGAGCATTCAGCGCCTGGGGGCGGTTCAGGGTAATCAGGCCCACTTGCCCATGGATGTCCAACAGAATGGTTTCGTAGCTCATCGCTAATGTCCTCGATTCAAAGATTGCGCGAAATGACCATGCGCTGAATATCACTGGTGCCTTCATAGATCTGGCACACCCGCACATCGCGGTAGATCCGTTCCAGCGGGAAGTCGCTCAAATAGCCATAACCGCCCAGGGTTTGCAACGCCTTGGAGCACACGCGCTCGGCCATTTCCGATGCAAACAGCTTGGCTTGCGAGGCCTCGACCAGCGCCGATTGCCCACTGTCACGCAGTGCCGCAGCGTAATGGACCATCTGCCGGGCGACGGCGATTTCCGTCGACATATCGGCCAGGCGAAACGCCACCGCCTGATGCTCCACCAGGGGCTGGCCAAAGGTCACGCGTTCGCGGGCATAGTCGCGGGCCGCTTCAAAGGCTGCACGGGCCATGCCTACGGCTTGTGCGGCAATACCGATGCGCCCGCCTTCCAGGTTGCCCAGGGCAATCTTGTAGCCTTGCCCCTCTTCGCCCAGGCGGTTGGCCACCGGTATCTTCAGGTCAGTAAACAGAATCTGGCAGGTGTCCGATGCATGCTGCCCCAGTTTGTCTTCAACCCGGGCCACGCTGTAACCCGGAGTATCCGTGGGTACGATAAACGCGGTAATGCCACGCTTGCCCGCCGCCGGGTCCGTCACCGCAAACATGATCACCACTCCGGCGTTTTGCCCTGAGGTAATGAACTGCTTGCAGCCATTGAGAATGTAATGATCGCCTTCGCGGCGGGCTCGGGTTTTCAGGTCACTGGCATCGGAGCCGGCCTGCGGCTCGGTGAGGGCAAACGCGCCGAGCATTTCACCGCTGGCCAGGGGGATCAGAAATTGCTGTTTTTGCGCCTCGCTGCCGTATTTGAGAATCGGCACGCAACCCACCGAGTTATGCACGCTCATGATCGTGGAGCAAGAGCCGTCACCGGCGGCGACTTCTTCAAGGGCCATGGCATAGGCCTGATAACCCGTGTCACAACCGCCCCACTCCTCGGGCACCAGCATGCCGAAAAACCCTAATTGAGCCATCTCGGCAATTGCCTCACGAGGGAAGCGATGCTGCTTGTCCCACTCGGCGGCAAAGGGCTTCAGGCGCTCTTGGGCAAACTCTCGGGCTGCTTCGCGTATTTGTAATTGTTCGGGTGTAGGCAGCATACAAAATCCTTAATACAGACATTCCACGGCAATGGCCGTGGCTTCACCGCCGCCGATGCAGATGGCGGCAACACCGCGTGTAGCCTTTTGCTGGCGCAATGCCGAGAGCAAAGTCACCAGTATTCGCGCACCCGAAGCCCCAATCGGATGCCCCAGGGCACAGGCGCCGCCGTAGATATTGACCTTGCTGTGGGGGATATCCAGCTCGGTCATGGTTACCAGGCTGACCACAGCGAACGCTTCGTTGATTTCAAACAGATCGACCTGGTTCAGATCCCAGCCAGTGCTGCTCATCAGGCGCTTGATTGCCCCCACCGGTGCAGTCGGAAACAACCCCGGCTCATCGGCAAAGGCGGCGTGGCCGTGGATAACCGCCAACGGCTTGAGGCCACGTCTTTGCGCTTCGCTGCGACGCATCAGTACCAGCGCCGCCGCACCATCGGAAATCGAGCTGGAGTTGGCCGCCGTCACCGTACCGCCCTCGCGGAACGCCGGTTTCAGGGTTGGAATTTTTGCCAGATTGGCCTTGGGCGGCTGCTCGTCATCACTGATCAGGCGCTGCTCTTTACCCACGGTCACCTGCACCGGGACGATCTCGCTGCTAAAACTGCCGTCCTTGATGGCCTGCTGCGCACGGGTCAGGGAGGCCACGGCAAAGGCATCCTGAGCTTCACGGGTAAA
This sequence comes from Pseudomonas sp. FSL R10-0056, assembly GCF_009600105.1. Taxonomy (NCBI): domain Bacteria; kingdom Pseudomonadati; phylum Pseudomonadota; class Gammaproteobacteria; order Pseudomonadales; family Pseudomonadaceae; genus Pseudomonas; species Pseudomonas sp. FSL R10-0056. Next base: position 1,137 of record NZ_WIWL01000173.1, on the reverse strand, counting down.
ACCGTGATTCTGGGCGCAGTCTTCGGCAAAAGTCCCCATCAGACGGCCACGGTCATAGGCGTCTTCCAGGCCGTCAAGGAACATGTGATCCAGCACCCGGCCATGGCCCATGCGGTAACCGCTGCGGGCGCGATCAAGCAGGTACGGCGCATTGGACATGCTCTCCATGCCCCCTGCCACCACCACATCGGCACTGCCGGCCAGCAGCCTGTCATGCCCAAGAATGGCCGCTTCCATGCCCGAGCCGCACATCTTGTTCAGTGTGGTGCAACGGGTACCCTTGTCCAGCCCGGCCCCCAGGGCGGCCTGACGGGCAGGTGCCTGGCCGATCCCTGCCGACAGCACACAGCCAAACAACACTTCTTGCACACCATCGACAGCAACACCCGCGCGTTCAACCGCTGCACGGATCGCCGCAGCGCCCAGTTGCGGCGCGGTCAGGCCCTTGAAGTCCCCCTGAAAGCCGCCCATGGGCGTACGCGCAGCACTTACGATTACAACCGGATCATTGCTGATTGTCATATCTCACCTCTTATTTCGCGGCCATGCGCAAGGCACCGTCGAGTCGGATCACCTCACCATTGAGCATGCTGTTTTCAATAATGTGACGCACCAGCGAGGCATACTCGTCAGGCTTGCCCAAACGTGGTGGAAATGGCACACCGGCGGCCAGCGATGCACGCACTTCAGGCGTCATGCCAGCCATCATCGGGGTTTCAAAAATACCCGGGGCGATGGTCATTACCCGAATGCCGAAGCGTGCCAGTTCACGGGCTGCAGGCAAGGTCAGGCTGGCAATCGCGCCCTTGGATGCGGCATAAGCTGCCTGACCGATCTGACCGTCGAATGCCGCGACCGAAGCCGTGTTGATGATCACCCCGCGCTCGCCCTCGGCATCGGCAGTGGTTTCGGCAATCGCCGCTGCAGCCAGACGCAACATGTTGAAGCTGCCAATCAGGTTGACGTTGATCACCTGGCTGAATGAGTCCAGCCCATGGGGGCCGTTTTTACCGAGGATCTTTTCACCGCGCACAATGCCGGCACAGTTGACCAGCCCGTTGACCGCGCCAAAGGCGGCCACTGTAGCGGCCACGGCCGCCTGGGCGGCATCTGCCTGGCTGATGTCCGCCACAGCGC